>NZ_QFGB01000061.1:0-26619 GCF_004369245.1 Pelotomaculum sp. FP
TTGATCCAACGAATAATAAAGCGGCTATAGACTTATTAACGTTCATTGCATCCACGGAATACCGCTGTAAATACTTGTCATAGACCTGCTGATAGCTGTTGACAGTAGTTGTTAGATTTGATATAATTTATATATAATTGAATAATGAGCTAGGGGCGCCTTGTGGCTGAGAGAGAGGAATCTCGACCCTCTGAACCTGATCTGGGTAATACCAGCGTAGGGAAGCAGAAGCTGTTATTTTTGGAGCAGTAGCAGCATATCAGAGGCCTACCCTAACGGGTGGGCTTTTTGTTTGTTAAGTTACTTTCATACAAGGAGGATTGAAGCAGCTACAGATTAATTAAACAAAAGTAAAAATAAACCAATAAACCATTGACACCGAACAAGTGTTTCTGTTAGGGTGATGGTAAGAGGTGGTGTCAATGGAAAAGCTGTTAACATCTCACCAGCTAGCAAAGTTATTAAATGTATGGCCTCATACGTTGCATTGCTGGGAAAGAGAAGGGAAATTAAAACCACTGCTTACACCTGGCGGCCATAGGCGGTACAAGGAATCACAAATAATGACTTCTAGTTTTTCCGCCAGGATATACGGTAAGCGTGGCTGGAGAGTGGCAAAAAAGCTGACCTGGCTTATTGAGCAGGAGGTGACTGCCTGTGAAAACCACGGTTAGGGGCGTCATTCTCCAGCTCACGGAAGTTCAAAAAACCTTCCTCGACAACCTCATGGGACGCTATTGCGCCGCCGTAAGGTGGGGCTTTAAAAGGCTTTTGGATGGTTGGAAAACCCAGGACATACGCTTGGCCGTACAAAGTAAATTCAACCTAAATTCCCGCCAGGCCAACGACACGGTGCACGATGCCCAGGCAACTATTTCATCACAAAAAGAGCTGGTAAAGCTAAACCATGCCAATGCTACAAAGAAAGTGGAATTCACCCGAAAGCGTCTGGAAAAAGCCAGGTCCCCCAGAAAGAAAGACAACCTGCAAAAGCGACTGGACAAAGAAGAAAGGAAACTGGCATTTTGGCAGAAGCACCTTGATGCCGGCACATTTCCGTCGGTGGTATTCGGCGGGAAGAGACTCTTCCATCAGAGATGCAAAGGCAACATTACCCTTGATACGTGGCAGGACGCCCGGAGCAACCGTTATCTTTCCAGGGGTGATAAGACCAAGGGCGGCAACCTGAACACCCGGCTATATGCCAAAGACGGTATCATCTACCTGGATATAGCAGCAGAGCCGGTCGAGACAAAAAAGTCTATCCGTTACAACCGAATCACAGTCCCGGTCTATCTGGCCTATAAGCCTTCCAAGAAGACAGGGCTGATCAACGGGCTCAACTACCGGCAGATGGTTATAGACTATTTAATAACAGGCAGCGCCTACCAGGTGGAAATTATCCGGAAGAACGGCTGTTATTACATTCACGTCACCATTGAAGAAGAAGCGCCGGTACAATACACAGCCTATAACGGGGTTATCGGAGTGGATACCAACCCCGATGGTCTGGGCATAACCCATGCAGACTACCTAGGGCAATTCAAAGAAAGCCTTTGGATACCGCAGGGAGAATGGACATATGCACGGAGCAACCGGCGGAATAAGCTGATCGGCGAGGCTGCAGCCATGGTGGTAGATTTGGCAAAACGGTTAAACTGCGTCCTCGCCGTAGAGAACCTGGAGTTTAAAAACGACAAGTCCGTAACAGCCAAGTTTAACCGGATAATCAACGGTTTTATGTGGTCGAAATTCCTGCAGGCAGTAGAACGCAAAGCCGCCCGCGAGGGAATACACCTGGCAAAAGTGCCGCCGCCGTTCACCTCGGTCATTGGTATTCTGAAATATCAACAGCAGCACGGGATCTCGAATCATGAGGCGGCAGCTTACGTAATAGCCAGGCGCGGCTTAGGATTCAGTAACGAAAAGATACCTAAACAATTGGAGCAAAAGTACGTCAAGAAAAAAGAGAGCTTCACGTTGTTAACCAACTGGAAGCAGTGGAGCGTAATCAAGAAAGCAGCAATTGCTGCTGTTAAAAAACATACCAAACAGGAGGTGAAAAGCCTGGTTTCCTGGCATCATTACAGGAAACAACTGGTGAGCTAAGGTAAACCCTCTTGGCCATGAAGTTTGCGGTGCGGCACAGTACACGCAGCGAAAGGCTGTTGCCGCAAGTAACGACCAGGCGGTGGGTAACACCCCCTCCGGGCAGTACTGGCCATCCCTGGGCCAGGCGGTGAGCGCAAGGCGAGCCACTCGGAATATGGGCGAAAGTCCATAGCTAAGCAGTTGAATCCTGTGACACTGCCTCCCGTTAGTCGGCGGGAGAGAAATCTAATGAAATCTGGATTATCCTGTATAAATCAGATTTGTTTAGCTTTCAGAAACCAGGTTTAACACTTGAACTATGCGACACAAATGGAAGCAGCCCGTAAGGGAATAATCACGAAGGAGATGGAGGCGGTAGCATATAAGGAGCAGGTGAGTCCAGATGTCCTACGGGAACTGATCGGGCAGGGCCGGGTGGTGATTCCCGCTAATAAAAACCATACATCCCTGGATCCGTGCGGCATTGGCCAGGGCCTTAAGACGAAAATTAATGTCAACCTGGGGGTTTCGAAGGACTGCTGCGATATCGAAGCCGAGTTGGAAAAGGTGAGGTGGGCTATAAAGCTGCAGGCGGACGCCATAATGGATCTGAGCTGTTACGGCAAGACCGGGGAATTCAGGCGGCGGTTGGTTGAGATTTCACCCGCTGCGATTGGCACCGTGCCCATTTACGATGCTGTGGGCTTTTATGAACGGGAACTTAAAAATATTTCCGCCAGGGAGTTCCTGGGAGTAGTGGAGAAACACGCGCGCGACGGGGTGGATTTTATGACTATCCACGCCGGGGTCAACCGGGAGGCTGTGGCCAGGTTAAAGAAAAACCCGAGGCTTACCAACATAGTTTCCAGGGGCGGTTCCCTCCTTTTCGCCTGGATGGCGATGAATGACCAGGAGAATCCTTTTTACGAGTTTTACGACGATCTATTGGATCTATGCCGGCATTATGATGTCACCATCAGTCTGGGTGATGCCTGCCGCCCTGGCAGCCTTAGGGATGCCGTTGATGCCTTACAAATCCAGGAGTTAATCAACATGGGGGAATTGACCAGGCGGGCCTGGGAAAGGGATGTCCAGGTGATGATCGAAGGGCCCGGCCATATGGCCTTAAACGAAATTGTTACGAATATGCTGCTCGAAAAGAAGCTGTGCCACGGCGCCCCATTTTACGTGCTGGGGCCGCTGGTTACCGACATTGCTCCCGGTTATGACCACATTACCAGCGCTATTGGGGGGGCTTTGGCAGCAGCCCATGGTGCGGATTTCCTCTGCTATGTAACTCCGGCTGAACACCTGCGCCTGCCCACTTTGGATGATATGAAGGAGGGCATTATCGCCTCAAGGATTGCTGCTCATGCTGCCGACATTGCCAAAGGGGTGCCAGGGGCCAGGAAATGGGATGACGAGATGAGCGATGCGAGGCGACGCTTGGACTGGACGAGGATGTTTGAACTTGCTTTGGACCCGGAGAAGGCCAGACTTTACCGGTCGGAGTCCATGCCTGAGAACCACGACTCCTGTACCATGTGTGGCAAGATGTGCGCCGTGCGGACAATGAACAAAATAATGGCTGGCGAAAACCCCTTGTGAACCTCTCCCGCTTGTAGAAGTGGGGGCTTCAGGGAGCTTACCGGTAAGAATTTCTGGCAGCAACCTGTTCAGGTAGCCTCATCCACAAAGGATGCTTTCCTTCCTGCCGATTCTCCCGACAACAATGGTACAAACGGCTTTTGCCTCCCATCGGGCCCGGTTCCAGGCTTCTACTACTTTCTACTTCTCACGAAGCAGGCCGTAGATACTTGATGTTTTCGACACTCCAATCCAGTGTGCGAATCTCGCCATATTTGTGCTTGGCGTAGATATTCCTTGCGCCATGCACATCCCGATGGCATATGTACCCGCAATGACACTGATACGTCCTGCCGGAAGGCTTTTTCTTCCGACCACAGACAGGGCATGTCTGCGTAGTGTAACTCTCATCGATCTTGATCAGGTCGATACCAAGAGCAGCCAGCTTATATGTAAGATAAGCCAGCAACAACCCGAATGGCCATTGGCTCATCTTTTGGTTTAATCCGCGACAATGACGTTTCTGCTTAAGATTTTTCTTATTGCGCCTGGACGTGTTCCTTTGCACGCACTCTACGTCACACTTTCATTGTACCACAAAATGCCAGCGATTGAAACAATGTTCCGGGGCGGTAACCGGCATTCATCCCCCACTTTGGAAGTGGGGGTTCTGCCGAAAGATGATAAAAGTATATTACTGGAGAGTGGTTGTACAAGAATGCAAAAGTGTCAGTTTACCAATTGTTGACGTCGAAAAGTGTCAGTGCAACGTCCTTTTGATGTCAACCAATACATATCTAACAGCCGATTATAACAAAAATTTAGCTAACCCCAGGTTATTAATTTATAAAGGGAATTTTTTATCCAATTTGTTATGCTTGAATGTTTTTACTCTGTTAGAGTAATCCGCTACAACATGACCTTTGCCTATTAACTTATATTTATAAATAACCAGCCCTTCCAGACCTACCGGACCCCTGGCATGAATTTTACTTGTGCTTATTCCCACTTCAGCGCCAAAACCGTAGCGGAAACCGTCGCTAAAGCGGGTGGAGCAATTCCAAAAAACATTCCCCGAGTCAACCAGGGCCATGAAGCGAGCCGCATTTTCCTCGCTTTCCGTAATGATGCTGTCAGTGTGGCCGGAGCCGTAATAATTAATATGGTTGATCGCTTCATCAACATCATCTACCACTTTAATCGACAGCTTGTAGTCCAGGTACTCCGTCTTCCAGTCCTGTTCTGTGGCCGGAGCCACAGGAATAATTTTTTGTGTCCTGGGACAGCCGGTTATCACCACCTGTTTTTGTTCTAGAGCATCTTTCAATAAGGGCAGAAATCCGGCGGCAGCCTTTTCATGCACCAGCAGGGTTTCCGTCGCGTTGCATACGGCCACATACTGGGTTTTTGAATCAACCACAATGTTAACCGCCATATCCAGCCCGGCAGCTTCATCGACATAACAGTGACATATGCCGTCCGCATGACCCATTACCGGTATCCTCGAATTATCCATTATATATCTGACAAAATCATTTGAGCCTCTGGGTATAATCAGGTCGATATATTCATCCAGCTTCAACATTTCGCTGACTTCCGCCCTGGTCTCCATAAGCTTGAGCCAGTTGGCGGGGACTCCTGCTTCTTCAGTTGCTTTCGTAATGACGTCTGCCAGGATCCGGTTGGTCGCCATGGCCTCGGAGCCGCCTTTAAGCAGCACACAGTTGCCGCTTTTCAGGCAGAGGGTAGAAATCTGCACCAGGGCATCGGGCCTGGACTCGAAAATCACTCCGATTACCCCAATCGGACAAGTAACTTTATATAATTCCAGACCATCGTCCAGCCCGGTCGAAAGCAGCGTCTTGCCGACAGGATCCTCCAACTTAATCAGGCTGTTGATCCCGTCAACGCCATCCGCTATCTTTGATTGATCGAACTTCAGCCTTTTTAACAGAGGCTCCGGAAGGTTTTCCTTTACGCTCCGCTTCAAATCCTCCTGGTTGGCTTTGACAATTTCGTTCTCGCGTTCAGTTAAAGACCTGGCTATCTGCGCCAAAGCCCTGTTCTTGTGCTCCGCTTCCATTGCAGCCAGCTTAATGGAAGCTTCCTTGACCTGACGGGCTATATCATTGATCCCCATCCTGACCTCTCCTTATAAATAAGTATTGACTGAATTATAACGCGTGAACTACCAAAGGCACAAGGCCCGTGGCTTCCGGTGGTAACTCCAAGCCTTCTGCGTGAAACAGTAGCTTCCCATTGCTCCCCGGTTAGCCGTCTGCGAGTTTAGGCCTGACGGCAGCCATTTACGGCTGGGCTAGATTCACTGTAGCCCACTGTGGCCGACATGTTAGCCAGCTACAGCAATATTCATACTTGCATTGAAATCTGCATTTACCTGGTAGCCACAGGTTTTACACTGGAAAGTGGCCTGATTTGGCCGATTACCTTTTTCAGTATGACCCCACACATATGGCAACCTTGTGATGTATATTTCGGGCTTACTCGTACCACTTTCAGCCCTTCGGCAAGGGCTTTGTATTCTATGAAGGAACGTAATTGGTCGAAATTCCAGTTATGCAGTTTACGGTTTATTTTGCGCGAGAACTGAACTCGTCCTCTTATGTTGGACAAATCTTCCAACTGGATAACTGCATTATACTGTATAGCAATATTTACGATCTGCCTGCTGATTTTGTGGTTTACGTCCTTCGTATAGCGATGTTCTTTGTTGCCGATAGCTTTAATCTTTTTAAGCAGTTTTTTCTTGCCGAGTTTACGCCGAAGTTCTGCATAGTGGTCGCGTTTTTGATTATAGCGTTTGCCGCTAAAAAATTTGATTATCTGTCCAGGCACGGCAAGGACAGCGAGATTAGTAATACCAAGGTCAATACCCATGAAGGCTGATGTAGCCTGTTCCGGCACGTCATATTTATAGCTGATATTCAGGATATAGCAGTTTAAACGATAGCTAAAAGATAGTTCAGCGGTGCAAAATTTGTATACGCCAGAGACAAGCCTGTCCAATATTTCAGCTTGAAAACTTCCAGACTTTACAGGCAGCATAACACGCTTTTGCCGGGTACTTACTGATACAAAGTAAGGGAAACAAGTTTCTATTTTGTGAAGTGTAAATGTCCTGCTGTCAAATCTGACTACCGGATGTTTGAATATCGGCAGACTGGCTTTTTTACCCTTATTTACCCTGGCTTTGTAGGACTTGTATGCTTCCAGTGACTTGTCCCTGATAGTTGAATTAATCCTGTAGGAATGGCAGAAAACATACCTTTAACTTCGTTGTATGTTTCCTTGTGCAGGACTTTTTTTGATTGAGTGTTTAATGCTTCCATCTTAGCAATGTAGTAACGTGATAAGTCTGCACTGATGTTAAGTAAGTCATGCAATGCTTCCAGTTTGGTTTTTGTTAAATCATGGAGTCTTACGGATATAGTTTTGGTGATAGCTGGCATAGCATTTCTCCTATTAAGATTGATCTATATGATTTAGTATAATCTTATATGCAATCTTTTGAAAGGAGAAATTATGCATTGAAAACAAAAACCACCAGTCATAGCAAATATAACATTTATTATCATCTTGTTTGGTGTCCCAAATACCGTCACCAAGTCCTTACAGTCCAGATAGAAACCTATCTAAAAAAGCTGATTTACAATATCTGCGACCATTACAAGTGAAGTCCTTACTATGGAAGTAATGCCGGATCACATTCACGTGTTTGTATCGGTTAAACCGTATGTCAGCCCTATAGAGGTGGTTAAGACTATCAAGAGCATTACCGCAGTGAAGTTCCCAAACCTCAAAAAGCGCAGATTCTGGGGGGCTGGACTATGGAGCAAAGGCTACTATGTGGGAACTGCAGGCGCGGCGTCTGCGGAAACTATCAAAAGTATATCGAGAATCAGAAGTTGGTGTAATTGTATTTTTGAGGGGTATCGAACCCCTCTAAAATACCGCGCTTACATCCTCGCCCACGAGGAGCGGGGTTTTACGCGCGAACTTATAAATATAAACTTATGAACTGAAAAAACGGCTGCCATAAACAAGTTTCCTTCAACGTTCAGTAACTCATGGCTTAACCTATTTTGTAATTCCTATGCTTCTAATTTCTTTCTGTTTTTTTGCTGTTAATGTCTTAAACACCAACTCATAAGAAATATCAATCAAATCCTTAATAAACCTGTCCTCAAGTTTACCGTCCAGGTAAACAGTATTCCAATGGCTTTTATTCATATGATAACCAGGCTTTACCTCCTCATAAGCCTCCCTCAAGCTTTCAATGACTTCCTTGTAGTATTTTAAATTGATACTTGCTCTGTCCGGCTGATGACAATTTATCAAAGCAAATATTTTTCCCTCCAATTTAAATACGGGAACCGGAATATTAAATGGCATCTCTTCAACTACACCAGGCTTATCCAGGAAATACTCTCTTACCTCATCAATCCTCATAGTTGAAACTCCTTTCAAAACATAGCGTATAATCTTGCCGGAAAAGCCCCATCGGAAGCAATACTTTTTACAACCTTTATTATACCTTACTGCCGGTCTGACAGAGCGGGTATTAGGGCTCCTTGTTGATCTGCCTGGTAATATTACTCAAACAGTATCGGCAGGTGTTATAAAAATTATTATACAGGAACTACATGCGGGAGATAATATTTTGAGAATCAGAAGTAAGTATACCAAAAGGAATGGTAAATCCTTGCTAATTCCTAATGCTATAAGGCTTATCGCTATAACTTAAAGCTCGGTAGGGATTGATTATGGGGTTGGAAAAAGAAATTCGCTTGCTTCACCGGCTTTGCCGTTTATACGGAATAGAGACAGGTTACCTGGATATAGATGGACACCGCCGGCTGGCCGCGCCGGACTCGCTGCTGGCGGCGGTGCGTGCACTGGGGGCGCCGCTTATGGGCCTGTCCGGTTTGCCGGGGGCGCTCCGTGAAAGAATTCGAGAACATTGGGACCGTTTAAGTGAACCGGTGGCCGTGTCGTGGGATAAAAAACCGGTTCACCTGGAACTGCGGCTCCCTTTATCATGGCGGGAATACATTGCCGATTGCCGGATGGAGTTGGAAAACGGCGGTGTAGCGCGCTGGGTTTGCCGTCCCGGCGACCTGCAGCTGTTGAAGTCAGCTTCGGTTGAAGGGATGGATTATGAAGTAAGGCGGCTCTCCCTACCCTCCGGGCTTCCCTGGGGCTACCACCGGCTAACGCTGGACCTGCCCGCCCGCCGGCACGAGGTTTTAATTATCTGCGCCCCTCGCCGGGCCTTCACCTTGGCCTCCTCCAGTATGACAGGACACCGCGTATGGGGGTGCTTTCTGCCGCTCTATGCCCTTCACTCCTCCCGAAGTCCGGGCGCCGGGGACTTCACCGATCTGGACGCCCTGCTGAGCTGGGTCCGGGATCTGGGAGGAGGTTTTGTAGGTACTCTGCCATTGCTTGCCGCCTTTCTGGACCAGCCCTTCTCACCGAGTCCCTACGAGCCGGTCAGCCGCTTGTTTTGGAACGAGTTTTACATTGATGTTGAACAAACCGAAGAATTTAAAAACAGCCCAAAGGTCCGGGAACTGTTCAATTCCCCGGCAGTTCAGGAGGAATTTGCACGCTTACGGTCTACGCCCCTGGTGGACTACCACCGTACAATGGCAGTTAAACGCAAGCTCCTGGAATACTGCGCTGAGGCCTTTTTTGCCGCAAACTCCGGAGGGCAGGAGGCTCTGCAGCGCTGGTTGACAAAAAACCCCGCAGCCCGTGACTATGCCCGCTTCCGGGGAGCCGTGGAAAAACGCCGCACAGTCTGGACGGACTGGCCCGGCCCGATGCGGGACGGGATCCTGCGGGAGGGGGACTATGACCCCGCGGCTGAGCGCTACCACCTGTATGTGCAGTGGCTGGCTCAACAACAGCTCCGGGATCTCTCGGCCCGGGCCCGAAGAAACGGACAAAACCTGTATCTTGATTTTCCCCTGGGTGTGCACAGACACGGGTATGATGTCTGGCGTGAGCGCACCGCCTTTGTACCGGAAGCCAGCGCCGGCGCCCCGCCGGACGCTTTTTTCAGCGGCGGGCAAAACTGGGGGCTTCCTCCCCTGCACCCGGAAAGGATCCGGGTACAGGGTTACCGCTACTACATCACCGGTCTGCGCAATCATCTCCAGTACTCCGGTATCCTGCGCCTCGATCATATAATGGGCCTGCACCGCCTCTTTTGGGTGCCCGGGGGACTACCGGCCGGAGAAGGGGTTTACGTGCGCTACAACGCCGCAGAATTCTACGCCGTCCTGGCCCTGGAATCCCACCGATACCAGGCGCTGCTGGTGGGCGAGGACCTGGGATTGGTACCCGGCAGTGTCCGTACGGCTATGGCCAGGCATAATGTATATCGCATGTATGTATTGCCCTTTGAATACACCAGGGAACCGCGAAAGCTTCTTCGCGACGCCCCGGCCGGCGCCCTGGCTTCCCTTAATACTCACGACATGCCGCCCTTTGCATCTTTCTGGCTGGACAAAGGGAAAAGACCCTTTGACCGGGCCGCCCTGCCGGTTTTTCTATACCACCGGGGCCGTCTCAAGGTACCCACCAATAATTTAAAGGCAGTTTTTAGGGCCTGCCTGGAGCACCTGGCCGCCAGCCGGGCTGAAGTCCTGCTGGTCAATCTTGAGGATTTATGGCTGGAGACAGAACCACAGAACGTCCCCGGCGCCACTGGGGCCTATCCCAACTGGCGGCGGAAGGCACGGTTGGCCCTGGAGGAGTTTAGCCAAAACCGCGAAGTGCTGGAAGAGCTGCAAAAAATCAATGGCCTGAGGAGATGAAACCATGACCGCTCAGGTTAGTCTGGGAGCCATCTATAAGGGAGACGGCCGCTGCCGGTTTTTAGTATGGGCGCCCCTGGCCGAGCATGTCGCGGTACATATAGTGTCCCCCCGGGAGCGTTTGGCGCCCCTGACGAGGGGTCAACATGGCTATCATCATGGAGAAGTTGCGGGAGTCGAGCCTGGCAGTCTCTACTTCTACCTCCTGGATGGAAAGAAGGAGCGTCCTGATCCGACGTCGAGGCACCAGCCTCAGGGTGTTCACGGCCCTTCGCAGGTGGTGGACCCTCATGACTTTGCATGGTCGGATCAATGCTGGTTTGGCTTGGCCCGGCAGAATTTGGTATTCTATGAACTTCATGTGGGAACTTTTACCCCGGAGGGCGCCTTTGAGTCCGCTATTCCTCACCTTGAAGGACTGCGTCAACTGGGGGTCACCGCTGTCGAGATCATGCCGGTGGCCCAGTTCCCGGGCAGCCGCAACTGGGGTTACGACGGTGTTTACCCCTTTTCGGCGCAGAACTCATACGGCGGGCCCGAAGGTCTCAAACGGCTGGTGGACAGCTGCCACCGGCACGGACTGGCGGTTTTTCTGGATGTGGTGTACAACCACCTGGGTCCCGAAGGAAATTACCTGAGGGATTTCGGGCCATATTTTACGGACCGTTATCTTACCCCCTGGGGACAGGCGCTTAATTTTGACGGGCCCGGCAGCGATGAAGTACGGCGCTTTTTCATGGAAAATGCGCTTTACTGGATAACCGAGTTCCACATGGACGGCCTGCGGCTGGACGCCGTCCATGCCATCACCGACAAATCTGCCCTGCCTTTCCTGGAGGAACTGGCTGCCACGGCACACCGGACCGGGGATAAACTGGGCCGCCGGGTTTACGTGGTGGCCGAGAGTGACCTGAACGACCCACGCCTGATCCGGCCCCGGGCTGTTGGGGGGTACGACCTGGACGGCCAGTGGAGCGACGACTTTCATCACGCCCTGCATGCCCTGTTGACCGGGGAGCACAGCGGTTACTACCGTGACTTTGGGCAACTCCAGCACCTGGTCCGGGCCTTGCGCCTGGGTTATGTCTACACCGGCCAGTATTCCGCCTACCGGCAGCGGCGGCACGGGCAGCAAGCACATTTTTGCGAGACTTCCCAGTTCGTGGTTTTCACCCAGAATCACGACCAGGTAGGCAACCGCGCCCGGGGAGAAAGGCTGAGCCAACTGGTCTCCTTTAACGGGCTGAAGTTGGCCGCCGGTGTGCTCATCCTCTCTCCCTTTACACCCCTGCTGTTTATGGGCGAGGAGTACGGTGAAACAGCGCCCTTTCAGTATTTCACCAGCCATTCGGACCCGGACCTGGTGGAGGCGGCGCGCAAAGGAAGGCGGGAGGAGTTCGCCTCCTTCGGCTGGGAAAATGGAGTCCCCGACTCCCAGGATAAGGAGACCTTTCTGAGATCCCGGCTCGACCATAGCCTTTGCCGGCAGGGCCGTCACCACGCGCTGCGCCGGTTCTACCGGGAACTTTTGCGGCTGCGCCGGGAGCTGCCGGTCCTGTCCGGCCTCAACGGCAATGACATGGAAGCTGATGCCGTTGGCTATGCATCGGTGCTTTTGTTGCGCAGGTGGAGCAGTGACGATGAAATCTGCGCTGTCTTTTCTTTTCATAATAAGGAGACCGCCGTCTCCCTGCCTCTGCCGGCCGGCAACTGGCGCAAGCTTCTGGATTCCGCGGAGGAGCAGTGGCTGGGAGAGGGAAGCAAAGTTCCTGCTGCTCTAACATCTCCGGAAGAGATGTGGATCACCTTGAGTCCCATGGCCTGTCTTTTGTTTGAGCGCATAAAGGAGGCGTAAGCTCAATGGAAAAATATATCTGCCTGCACGGCCATTTTTACCAGCCGCCGCGGGAAAACCCGTGGCTGGAGGATGTTGAGCTCCAGGACTCGGCCTATCCCTACCACGACTGGAATGACCGGATAACCGCCGAATGTTACGAACCCAACACCGTTTCGCGTATTCTAAGCGGGGACGGCTGGATCAGGAAAATTGTCAACAACTACTCCAAAATCAGCTTCAATTTCGGCCCCACGCTGCTTTCCTGGCTGGAGAAAAAAAGACCGGAGGTCTATCAGGCCATTATTGAAGCAGACCAGCAAAGCCGGCAAAACTTTTCGGGGCATGGGTCGGCCCTGGCCCAGGCGTACAACCACATGATCATGCCCCTGGCCTGCCGTCGCGATAAATATACCCAGGTAATCTGGGGTCTTAAGGATTTCGAATACCGCTTCGGCCGCAAGCCCGAGGGAATGTGGCTGCCCGAGACCGCGGTAGACCTGGAAACCCTGGACATCATGGCGGAGCAGGGCATACGCTTTATCGTTCTGGCGCCCTATCAGGCCAGGCGGGCCCGCTCTCTGGGAGCCGGGCAGTGGTATGATCCGGGGCCGGGGGGGATTGACACCACCATGCCCTATCAGGTCCGTATTCCCGCTTCGGGCCGGATTATCAACGTGTTCTTTTATAACGGCGAAATTTCCCGGGCCGTGGCATTTGAAAAACTGCTTACCAATGGTGAACGCTTTGCCAGGCGGCTGACCGGCGCTTTCAACGAAAATTCCGGCGCCCCGCAGCTGGTGCACATCGCCACCGACGGTGAAACTTACGGGCACCACCACCGGCACGGGGATATGGCCCTGGCCTTCGCCCTGCACTATATTGAATGCAACAACCTGGCCCGGCTCACCAACTATGGGGAATATCTGGAAAAGCACCCGCCCACCCACGAGGTGGAAATTATTGAGAATACCGCCTGGAGCTGCGCCCACGGAGTGGAACGCTGGCGGAGCAACTGCGGCTGCAACTCCGGCATGCACCCCGGCTGGGGCCAGGCCTGGCGGGCTCCCCTGCGGAACTCACTGAACTGGCTCAGGAACAGCCTGGCCCCCCGGTACCAGGAAACTGCGCGCCAGTTTTTCAGGGATCCCTGGGAAGCCAGAAACGGTTATATCAATGTGATCCTGAGGCGGTCGCCGGAAAGCATCAAGCAGTTCCTGGAGGAACACGCCACCCGCCGGCTGAACCCGGAGGAAACGATCAGAGCACTAAAGCTTTTGGAGCAGCAGCGACACGCCATGTTGATGTTCACCAGCTGCGGCTGGTTCTTTGATGAAATCTCAGGCATCGAGACCGTACAGGTGATTAAGTACGCCGCCCGGGTCATCCAACTGGCCCGGGAGCTGTTCAACAGCGACCCGGAGCCAGACTTCCTGGAAATGATGGCCAAGGCCAAAAGCAACATCCCGGATCACCGGGACGGCGCGCATATCTATGAAAAGTTCGTCCAGCCGGCGATGGTGGACCTGCTCAAAGTGGGCGCCCACTATGCCATCTGCTCCCTGTTCGAGTCGTACGACGATTATTCCGGCATATACTGCTACAACGTCCACCGGGAAAACTACCAGAACCGCCTGGCCGGATCCGCCAGGCTGTGCGCCGGGCGCGCCCGTGTTACTTCAGAAATCACGCAGGAATCTGTGCATATCAGTTACGGAGTGATTAATTTAGGCAACCACAATGTAAACTGCGGGGTCAGGCCCTTCCAGAACGAGGAGGCCTATAACCGGATGTTGCAAGACTTGACCGGAGCCTTCGAACGCGGGGATTTTACAGGGGTGATCCGGCTTTTGGATCAGCACTTTGAAGGGGCCACCTACTCGCTGAAGCAGCTTTTCCGGGATAAACAGCGGGTGGTCCTGGACATCATTCTGGAAACCACCCTGGACGAGGTAACCGCGGAATACAGGAAGATTTTCGACCGTCACGCCTCCCTGATGCATTTCTTAAAGGATATGGACTCTCCCCAGCCCAGGGCACTGTCGGCGGCCGCTGAATTAATGGTAAACACCAGCCTCCGCCAGGCTTTTGCCGCTGATATGCTGGACATCGATTATATCAAAGCCCTCCTGGGAGAGGCCCAAATGTCCAACATTCCGCTGGACGGGGCCGGCCTCAGCTATGTTCTGGAACAAAGTCTGGAGGAGATTGGAGAACATTTCCACCAGCAATCCGATCTCTCCCAGATTGCTTACCTGGACGCTGTTATCGATCTGGTCCGTTCACTGCCCTTCGAGGTTAACCTCTGGAAGGTGCAAAACATCTATTACGGACTGCTTCAGACGGTATGCCCGGAACGCAAGAAAAAGGCCGCACAGGGTGATGAGGAGGCAAAGGCATGGGTAGACCGTTTTAATGCGCTGGGTGATAAACTTCGCATACGAAGGGGCAAACAAAATGTTTAGCACGCGGCCCCCCGCCGCCACATACAGAATCCAGTTCAACCGGCATTTCAGTTTCGCCGGCGCCCGGACTCTGGTACCATACCTGCAAGACTTGGGTATGACCGAGCTTTACGCATCCCCCCTGCTTAAAGCCAGGCGGGGAAGTCCTCACGGCTACGACGTGACCGACCCGACCAGTCTAAACCCGGAACTGGGAAGCGAGGAGGATTTCACGGCCCTGACGGAAACCTTGCGCCAGCACGGGATGGGGCTTTTACTGGACATAGTGCCCAACCACATGGCCGCCGGCGCCGAAAATCCGTGGTGGCTGGATACCCTGCGTAACGGACCCGGTTCGCCTTACGCCGGTTTTTTCGACATCGACTGGAACCCAATCAGCCCGGGGCCGGCCGGCAAGGTGCTGCTGCCCATCCTGGGTGAACCCTACGGGAAGACGCTGGAAAACCAGGAACTGACACTAGAAGCAACGGAAGATGGTTTATGGATCCGCTACTTTGATCATCGCCTGCCGCTTAGCCCCGGCTCCTCTGGCCGGATTCTTGCCGGCTGGTCCAGAGAGCTGGCCGGAGTTCAGGGACGCCCTCCTTTACCGCAGCTGACCGGTTTGCTTAATATGCTGGAGAAACCGGCGCCCGACTTCGTACATGCGTGGGTTATTTTCTGGCGCTTGTACAACACTTATCCCTGGATAAAAACTTTCACTGACCATAAAATTGATGTTTTCAACGGAAAAAAAGGTGACCCGCAGAGTTTTGACCGGCTGGACGGGTTACTGTCGGAACAGTATTACAAACTGGCCTTCTGGCGATCCGCCAGGGAGAAAATAAACTACAGGCGTTTCTTTGACGTCAGCAGCCTGGTTTCTCTCCGGATGGAGGACGAAGAAGTATTTGAGGCCACGCATTCCTTGATTTTGAACCTGGCCCGGTCCGGACAGGTCACCGGCCTCAGGATTGATCATATTGACGGCCTGCGCGACCCATATTCCTACCTTGCCCGCCTTCAGGAGCGCCTGTCCTGCCGGGGAGACCTTTCCGGCTTTCACGTGGTGGTCGAAAAAATACTGGGCGACAACGAGGACCTGCCCACCGCCTGGCCGGTTAGCGGTACAACGGGCTACGATTTCCTCAATACGCTGAACGGTATCTTCGTGGACCGGTGCGGGGCAGCGGAGCTGGACCGGCTTTATACCGGGCTCACCGGGTCCGGGGAGGATTTTGAGACGGTGGTGTACACCCAAAAAAAGCGGGTAATAGCCGAACTTTTCGCCGGCGACACGCGCACCCTGGCACACCGGCTGGGCCGTCTGGCGGAAGAGGACCGCTGGGGCCGTGAATTCACACTTGCCGAACTGGAACAAGCGCTGGTGGAAATAACAGCCCGTCTCGGTGTCTACCGCACCTATATAAATGACTTTAACGTGGCCGCACAAGACCGTTTTTACATCGAACAAGCGGCCGCCGGGGCCGTGCAGGGAAATCCTTCTGCCGGCCCGGCCTGCAAGTTCCTGAGGCGGGTACTGCTGTTGGAATTTCCGGATTACCTCTCCCCGGACCAGCGGGCGTCATGGCTGCGCTTTACCATGCGCTGGCAACAGTTTACCGGACCCATTATGGCCAAAGGCTGCGAGGATACCGCCCTTTATATGTATAACCGGCTGGTCTCCCTTAACGAGGTTGGAGGCCGCCCGGGGACCGCAGGCATACCGGTGGAGGAGTTCCACCGCCGCAACAAGATCTGGATTGAGCGCTGGCCCTGCGCCATCAACGCCACCTCCACCCACGACACCAAGCGGAGCGAGGATGTACGCGCCAGGATCAACGTGCTGTCTGAAATCCCCGCCGCATGGGAGCGGCGGGTGGAGCGCTGGCGGCAGTGGAACGATTCCCCAAAGCCGCTTTTACATGGCCGGCCTGTACCGGACGAAAACACTGAACTTTTTATTTACCAGACCCTGGTGGGGGCCTGGCCGTTACAAGAAGAAGATATGGCCGATTTCGGGAACCGGCTCCGGGCCTACCTGGTTAAGGCGGCCCGGGAGGCCAAAGTCCACACCAGTTGGCTTTACCCCGACCC
This sequence comes from Pelotomaculum sp. FP, assembly GCF_004369245.1. Classification (NCBI taxonomy): domain Bacteria; kingdom Bacillati; phylum Bacillota; class Clostridia; order Eubacteriales; family Desulfotomaculaceae; genus Pelotomaculum; species Pelotomaculum sp. FP. The sequence continues at coordinate 16,899 of NZ_QFGB01000061.1, forward strand.
CGAATATGAAAGCGCTCTGGAAAAGTTCGTAACATCCATTTTGGAGCCCAGGGACGAGAATTTATTTTTACAGGAGTTCACCAGATTCCAGAAAATCACCGCCTATTACGGAGCGCTAAGCTCACTGGGACAGGCGCTGCTCAAGATAACCTCCCCGGGGATACCTGACTTTTACCAGGGAACCGAGCTGTGGAATTTAAGTCTGGTGGACCCGGATAACCGGCGGCCGGTTGATTTTAAGATCCGGGTCCGGCTCCTGGCAGAACTTAAGGAAGAAGATGAGAAAGCCGGCGGCGGGCTTCACCTGGCCCAAACCCTGCTCTCCTGCTGGCCGGACGGCCGGATAAAACTATATCTTATCTATAAGGCTCTGAACTTCCGCCGGGCTCACCGGGACCTGTTCATCACCGGGGAATATATCCCTCTGGCGGCCACCGGACACGGGCATGAACACACCTGCGCCTTTGCCCGGAGGCTGGAAAGCTGCTGGAGCCTGACTGTAGTGTCCCTTCTTTTGGCCAAGCTCCAGATATCCAATCGGTCAGCCCATTGCGAAGATGGACTGCCGGAAACCGGCTTCCTGCCGGAGAAGGCATGGGAAGACAGTGTCCTTATTCTGCCCAAACAGTCACCGACCCGCTGGTTGAACATATTCACCGGGGAGGTTCTCAACGCGAACAGGGAAGACGGAAAAAACACTCTGCCGCTGGCCAGTCTGTTCCACAGCCTGCCTGTCGCCCTGCTAACGTCAGAGTAAGCGTGTTTTGTAACCCATACGGTACCAGGCTTACGAGATGTCGCATGGAAATAACAATAATCACTACTTCAGCAACTCTCACTATTGAAAAGGAGAACAAATAATGCCTGTCTTAGGGTTGAAAGATTACGAGAATGTGGCCGGAAGCTCGGTTATAAAAGAAATCAGGGAATTGGGAGAAAAATTAGAGGGTTACAGCGTTTTGCATATCAACTCCACCAAGCTGGGCGGCGGGGTGGCCGAGATACTGCACACACTGGCGCCGCTGATGCAGGAAGCGGGACTGTTGGTAAGATGGTCGGTGCTGGAAGGGAACCCGGACTTTTTTAACGCTACCAAGCAGTTCCACAACGGGCTGCACGGCCAACCTGTGAAAATCACCGGTGATATGATGGAAAGCTACCTGGCCACGGCCCGGAAAAACCGGCAACTGGTGGCGGAGGAAAACGACCTGGTGATCATCCACGACCAGCAGCCGCTGGGGTTGACTGCCTTCCGCAGTGAGTCCGGCGGTCGCTGGCTGTGGTATTGCCACATCGACCCGCGCTATGCGGTTCCGGCGGTTTGGTATTTTCTGGCGCCCATGGCGTCTGCCTGCGACGTTTCTGTTTTTCACCTGCCGGAGTATGCCCGGAACCTGCCGGTTCTCCAGTATTTTATGCCGCCGGCCATCGCTCCCCTGTCCGATAAGAACAGGGATGTATCCCAGGAGGAGTACTACTCTGTGTTGAAGAAACTGGGAATAGACCCTGAGGGCCCACCGGTAATCCTGCAGGTATCTCGCTTCGACCGTCTGAAGGATCCCGTCGGTCTGATCCAGGCTTTCAAGCTGGTCAGGAAAAACAGGGAATGCCGGCTGATCCTGGCCGGCGGCAGCGCAGACGACGATCCCGAAGGAGCGGCCGTCCTTGATGATGTGCGATTAGAGGCGGACAATGACCCGGACATAACCGTCCTGGCGCTGCCACCGGACGCCAACCTGGCAATAAACGTCCTGCAAAGGCGGGCCGACGTGGTGGCGCAGAAGTCCCTCCGTGAGGGATTCGGCCTGACCGCCACCGAAGCACTGTGGAAGGGCAAGCCGGTGGTGGCCACACCTACAGGAGGCCTGGCCCACCAGGTGCTGGACGAAAAAACCGGGCTGTCGGCCAAAACGGTGGAAGAAACAGCCGCTCAGGTAGACCGCCTGCTGGCCGCCCCTGAGCTGGGCAGGCGTTTAGGGGCCAAAGGGCGGGAGCACGTGCGCCTTAACTACATCCTGCCGGTCTACCTGCGGAACTGGCTTAAACTCATAAACCTTATCAACTCTCGACCACGTTAATATCTACCCTGAAAGGATACATACAAAAAAAGCCTTCCGTTTTTTGAAAGGCTTTTTTTACCAGCTCTTTTTAACGATACTGTTGTCCTAACCAGTGGCCAGTTTTCTATCGCTTGGGGCGCAGTCATCAAGATTAAAGGCCTCTTTCTTGCCACTATACTTCATACGCAGTCTGGGTTTTTCAATCTTGCCTGTGGGGTTCCTGGGCACCTTATCAAAGAAAACCTTAAGCGGCCTTTTGTACTTGGGCAAAGCTTGACAGAATTCAATGACCATAGCCTCTGTAAGCAACCTGCCGGGCTTGGTCTCCACAATCGCTACGGGAATCTCCCCCAGGCGATTGTGGGGCATGCCAATCACAGCGACATCCTTGATATCGTCATGAGCCTGCAGGAAATCTTCAATTTCCACCGGGAAGATATTCTCTCCACCATAAATAACGATATCTTTTTTGCGATCCACCAGGAAGATAAACCCGTCTTCGTCCTGCCACGCCATATCTCCGGTATGAAGCCAGCCGTTCTTCAAAACATTCCCGGTGGCCTCCGGGCTTTCATAATAACCATTCATCACGCCCGGTCCCCTGACAAGCAATTCCCCAACCTTACCTCTGGGAACAGGCCTGTCGCGATCATCAACAATCATTACCTCCCAGTTAAAACCGGGAATCCCAATAGCCCCAACCTTGTGTATGTTTTCAATTCCAAGGTGAACGCAACCAGGACCGGTTGCCTCACTTAAGCCGTAGTTGGTGTCATAGAGCTGACCGGGAAAGTACTTCTGCCACCTGCGGATCAGGCTGGGAGGCACAGGCTGGGCTCCAATATGCATAAGCCGCCACTGAGCAAGGTTATATTCCTCAAGGTTAATTTCCCCGCTTTCAATGGCGTCGAGGATATCCTGCGCCCACGGGACAAGCAGCCATACGATGGTTGCCCTTTCTTCCGATACGGCCTCAATAATCCAACGGGGGTTTATGCCGCGCAGGATAACGGCTTTAGAACCTACAACCAGACTGCCGAACCAGTGCATCTTAGCCCCGGTATGGTACAGCGGGGGGATGCAAAGGAAATTGTCCTCGCGTGTCTGAAGGTGATGGCGGTTTTCCGTAATGCAGGCCGATACAAGGTTGGCGTGCGTTAGCAGAATCGGTTTGGGTATACCGGTGGTACCGGAAGTAAAGTAAAGCGCGGCTTCATGATGGTCGTAAATTGTAACCTCAGGAGCGCCGGCAGGGAATTGGGCCAATAGTTCGTTATAATTTTCAGCGGTTTCAGGGCAATCCTCGCCTACAAAAATAAAGCTTTCGGTGCAGCTGAGCACACCGCGTATTTCGTTGATTTTTTCCCGGAACTCGGATCCATAAACAAGCGCTTTGGCATGCGCGGTTTCTACACATTTCCTGATTTCTTCCGCAGTAAAACGGAAGTTCAGCGGCACTGCCAGGGCTCCGGTTTTCAGAATTCCAAAATAAACAGGCAGCCATTCCAGACAGTTCATCATCAGAATAACAACCTTGTCTCCCTGCCCGATACCTCTTGACAATAAAAGGTTTGCCAGCCTGTTGGCCGAGTTTTCAAATTCCAGCCAGGTAATCTCTCTTCGCTTGTCTACAGCCGGCTCACGCTCAACCAGAGCGGTATCGTCAGGGTACATCCGCGCGTTACGACAAAGCATTTCTGTTATTGGCATAAAAAAACAACCCCCCACCGTTCTACCATTCTACAGATCCCTCTTTCAAATATGATTTTTTAATTTGCATACATTTCTACTGATAAAGGATATTCAACACAAGAGTTTTATTTCCTGCCAAATTTATTTTTTTCTCGCATGCTTTGAAATCAATAAGTTCCTCGTTTGAGGGCGAATAAACCCGGGCGCTCACCCTCAAAATGTTTCCATAAAGAATACGCCTCTCCGGCGTAAGCAAATTGTGTAAGCGACTTATTTGATGCTTGATAAACCCCAAAGCCCATCTATTTCATCTCCACTTAAAGGCTGATAGTCTTCCCCGCCGGAGGTGAATTCATATTTCATTTCCTGGCCTTCAGTAAGCCCAGTAGAAATGCAATTTGAAAGAGGCGGTCAGTATAAATTATACTGGGAATATTCCCCGGGGATTGGATTTAACCTGTTGGGTAGATTATAAATTGATAAACCTTTAGGAGGCAAACCATGACTGGTATAGCCATTGCCATAGGTTTAGGTTTCTTTATTGTTGCAACATTCATTGTGAAAATTGCCAAGCGGAAATCTAAAACGGGGCCACTGGAGTAAGAATACCCCTGGAATGGTATTGTACAAAGGCAAATGGGTTATTTTACTAGCTTAAAAATAGAATATTTGGTTAATCATAAATAAAGATTTTAAATTATAGGAGGTGGCTTTCATGACAATAGGGACCAAAATGCACCAAACTCTTGCAAGCCTTGAGGCAGCTGCTGCAAATCTACAAATGTTCGCATTGGACACACAGGATCAAATGGCAAAACAGATGTTTTCAGCATTAAACCAGCAAGTTGAAGGTGTTTGTCAGGTATTGAGAGGCCGTGTTAACTATATAGAACAGAAAGAACCCCAGTATAGAGTAATGCAGCCTGCGATGCAACCACAACAACAGCAATATCAGCAATATCAACAATATCAGCAACAGTATAACCCTATCCAACCACAACAACAGTATTTCCGTACACAGCCACAACAGCAACAATACTATCGGCCGATGCCGTAACAACAACAGTATAAAAAGGATATGGTAAACCCATATCCTTTTTATACTGTACGTTGCACAGTTGCTACATGTACAAAAGCTGAAGAGACTGAACTCCTTCATGTACATACAAGCCAACCGGCAAGCCGTTTAGCAGCAGAGTTTACTCATGGCAAAACCCGCCTTTTAAGGCGGGCAAAAAGAAGGAAGAAAAAGGAGGTTAAAAAGGTGATCCTGGTATATCATCCGGCTGACAACCGGTTATTTTTAGTTCAATAAGCAGTTCAACGATTGATTATATTTTAGCCTTAGATTCTTAAATTAAGCTGAAAAGTATATTAAGCTTTCATTAATATTAGGTAAATAAACGCAAAAACCCCCGTTACGAAGAACGGAATTGCGCCATTATTCTTGTAAAATAATTAAGCCCCTTCACAGGGACTTTCCTTTCTTAAAAAGACTAAAAAAATTATTAAAACCAAAAACCACTTAACTTCCGTCATTCATTGTTTTTAACAGTATCTACAATTTCGCATATCAGAGCGTCAATTTCATTAACTTCATTAATTAGTATCAATGAATAATCAATCTTTTTATGCTCTTTACCAAGTATGAGGTAGCCTTTCAGAATTGTGAGCTTATCAAATAACTTGCTGCAAATATTTAGTATCTTTTCTTCCACTTTAACCAGTGCCCCTTTTAACAAATTTACTACTTATATACAATTAACTTATTAACCGACATCTCTTGCATTTTGTAGGAAATTTATATTAGAAAACAAAAAAAGCCCGCTCCGGAGAGCGAGGCCTTTTGTATGTCTACTATTTAGTTTGCTGCCGTGGTAGTCGTACTATCCCCGGAGGTCCATTGGCAGGCTAAAAACTGGGCCAGCTTATCTTTCAGGACTTCAATGCGCCCAGATGGCTGGGATTGCAACTTAAACCCCAGCAGAACTGCCGGGTCAAATGTGGTCACCAACGCTGTCAATACTGTTTTTGCCAGTATGGTTAAACAAAGGAAGACCTTCACCTTGGCAGCCCTCTCAGATACCTTCGCTAGCGGGATATTCTTTCTGCAATCGCCTGACCAGTCCTCTTTGATACCGGTTCCCCCTTCTAAACATGTAGCAACAGCTGGCATTTTTGAATACTCTACTAATAGCAATAATGGAAGGGGGTACTTCAATTGAATTACTTTTATGGAATTTTATTAACAATACTTGGATTGTTAATTTTAGCCCGTTATGTTTTCCAGGTTAAAATACCAATTTTCATAGTCTCAACTGCTATAATCATCTTTATTGTAGGAGTCTCATTATTTTTCCATAGGCCTGAGCCAGGATCCAATCGTGATATAGTTTTCAGCAATAAAACTATCCAAGTTACAAATCCGGCTGAAGAATACAATTTAGCTTTTAGCGGAGGTACAATTGACTTATCGATGATGTCACCTCAGTACAAAGGGCAAAAGATTAAAATAAACAGCCTACTTTCACGCGGAACCATTAAAATAAAACCAGGAACACCTGCTATTATTAGAATTAATTCCGCACTTTCAGTAACCCAAACACCAGATAACTCATCTGTCTACCTTGGAAGATATAATTACAAGACAGCAAGTTTTAAAGAAAACTCAAATTATCTTGATATAGAAATTAAAAATATTTTTGCCAAATTAAAAGTTGACGAAGCCATAAAAACGAAAACACCGTAAACTTCAACCACGCCGAAAAGGCCTATACCAGAAGCTTGGCAGCCATTAGGCGCCCATGTCCACGAATAATAAAACCGCTTGGTTTGTTTGATATTGCCATTATATATGAATATAAACAGAAGGGTGGCCTTGATATGCATGAGTACTCCTTTGTCAAAGATGCCCAAAAAGTGGGATTCAGATGGCAAAGAGTTCGTTGTTATAACGATAAAGGGAATGAGGTCGGTTTCTTTGATTACGATATACAAGCTCCCGGCTGGGTTACCCTTCAGAAGTTATTCGTTTTAAAAGCGTTCCGAGGGAATGGAATTGCCGACATATTAATTAAACACTTCTTAGAGCTGTCTTTTAATAAACTTCACGCCAATTATATCTCTGTTTATATACACCCTAGAGAAAACGGAACAAGTTTAAATGGGCTTATAAGGCTTCACCAAAAACATGGTTTTGAAATTACTGATCGCAAATTATCAGAAGCCAAGGCGAGTTTAAAGTTGCAAACAAGACAATAATTAACAAAAACCCCACCTCTTGGCAGGGCTGGCTTTGCTTTAACAAACCCCTTCTCTTATTGTTTGCTTTCATATGACAAGCTAAATTTTTCTTCAGCCCGCCACACAAAAACCTGGGCAGACGCCCTAGAACACCCATCACTCCGGGCCTGGGCAAAAGAATAACCTTGCCCACACACTAGCTTGGAAGCATCCTTCTGCATTTTCGTCAGAGAGGTCATCAGCCTTTCCAATAACCACCATCCGGTCCAGGAGCGGCGCTGACCGGTTCTCTGTTGCGTAAATACCGGTACACCGGTACTTCCCTTTTTGACCGGGGCCACCCGGCAACGGGCAACTTCGTCCCTGGTATATGGCCGGATAATCTCAACCGAAGCTTCAAAGCTGCGAAAAAAACTGATATGGAAGACGTAAACCTTCATGCCCGGCGGCACACTTTTGGCATAAGATTGGCTTGAGCAGAGTGAAGACCTGAGGACTATCCAGGAGCTCCCGGGGGACGCAAAAATGAGAACAACAGCAGACATTTATATCGATCTAACGGAAAAATTAAAGCGTCATTTGTGTGATAAGATTGATAGTGTTTTAACGCCGGGGCCTGCGACAAATGAGTGCCGGGCATCAAAAAGCCCTCCGGGCACTTTACGCGATCCCCGGAGGGCTTGATTTCACTGGTGGGCGGGATAAGAATTGAACTTACGACCTTCTGCGTGTCAAGCAGACGTTCTCCCACTGAACTACCCGCCCATTAAAAACCTAGATATACCAAGGGTTTCAGGGTTTTTATGCTCCCTATTTTCCCTGATAATTAAGTACTCGATTTTGATAAATTAAGTTGTCAATTTTATTATAATATTGAATACTTAACTTATCAAGATTTTAAAGAAGGAATCTAAATGATATATAAGAATAAATAAAAACCCTGTCCCATAAGAGACAGTTCTCTATTCGTTTTCCTGTATTTTTTCTAATTCACGATCAATTATCCTGCTGGTTTCGGAATCTATGTATTCCTCACCGCATTCAGGACATACATAAAATTTTAAGTTAGAGATAGTATGTTTACCTCCAGACTCCCAAAAAGAATAATTTTTATATTCAATTATTGTTTTTGTTTTACAATTAATACAGGAAAAAGTATCCATTACTATCTCACCCTTGTATCCTTACATCTATCTAAGGAGCACAGTTTTTCCTTGTTTCATCCTACTTTTTTGATTGTTGAAGCGTAAATTTCCGGGTGTTTTCTTCGATGTCTATAAAAACTCTGATACCTTCTGACATAGCCAACAAAGTTATGACACCAATTGCTCCCAAAACTAACGACCCAAAAAATAAAACTATATTATCATTGCTTCTAAACATTGTGATAATTACAATTACACCGACTAAAATTGCTAAGCCTTTGTACATTGAAGCAATGAACCTAAGCGTAGGATAACGTTCTTCTACTAGAACTTGATACTCGGATAATTCTGTATCTTGTCTTTCTGTTTCCTGGTGTCCCTGCTGCTTTTCCTTAGGTTTTTGAACATTACCCTCAATATTACTTATTTGGCTCTTTGAGTAGGTGGCCTCTTTGCTTGACGGGAATTCGTTTAGAATCTGATTGTAGAGCGTTAACGCTTCTTCTGATTTGCCTTCTTTGTAGTGAAGGTTATACGCTTGCTTGTAAAGTTCACTGGGATTCATTTTTGTTCTGCGCCTCCGTTTGAACAGTTAATATTTTTTTGCCAAAAATAAAAGTTTAAATATGTTTATTCACATATTCTGAAATATCTTTTAAACGATTACTAAAAGCTTGATGTTGTAATGCCAAAAGAATATTGATTATCTCGTCTTTGTAAATACAGTCTATAGCCAGGTAATATACAGTCTGTTTCATTTTAGAAGATTGCAACCCTGACATTCCACCAACAATCCCACCTAAAGGCCCTGCTAACATTGTGCCAACAACTGCTCTGCCAATAACACTTTTTTGTTCTTCCGTAATCTCTATGTCAGTAAAATATTTTACATTTATAATATCTGAAAATGGAATATCAATATCGCCAATATAGATTCTATCACTGTGAAGATACAACAATATTTGAAAACCATTTTCTAATTTTGGAATACCAGATAAATGAGTTAATAAAACGTTAGAAATACAATTTTTCTTTTGTTTACTATTTAAATATTTAAATTGATCAGATATCAACATGACAACGAAAAGTAATATAAATAAAAGAATAATGAATAATATAATTGCACCAATTGGTTCCTGCTTTGTAGCCCAAATTAAGTTATCCATATAATTCCTCCTTTGGAATCTCAAATCTTTAAATATCTTTGTAAGTCTTAAATTTTTACTTTATATTCAATTTTTAAAAGCCTTTGACGATTACAGAAATGCTCCCGCTAAAATAATAAAACTATTTCTACAAATTAAAACATATTTCCTTTGTCGTAATAACAGATAAAGTGTTGAATATTGTCTTTATCGTAAAAGAAAGAATATCTCCTACCCGCTCCTTGCTCAAGAAAACCGGCAGGAGATTTAGAGTATTTGCAGAAAAAACATGTAAACTGTATATAAGGGAGCCCAGCGGTAAAATGTCAAGCCCACTTTAAAAAAGAATTGGAAAAAATATTTCATTATGCGAGACAAAAGAATATAACAAACTAAGCCCAGAAAATTACAATATCTGGGTCTGAGAGGGTGGTCC
>NZ_QFGB01000062.1:0-25701 GCF_004369245.1 Pelotomaculum sp. FP
GTAGTTCTGCATTTCATCACCTCTAGCTTAAGTATTCCTTTTGCTAGAAGCGATGATTCTACTACTGGGTTAACCTAAAGGCTTCGGCTGGAAGCCGAGGGATTTAACCCCATTATACAGACATTAATAAAGTCCCGGTAAGTTATGTGTCTCTATGCACCCCCTTTAACCGGTTACTTGGAAACCAGTCTCATATTTGGCCGCATCTGAGCTGCCAAATTTAACGCATCGTTTCACGAAAGAGGACTCCTTATGGCTGGAACTCCAGTATCGATATTTTAAATGATTAAGAATCATTAAATGCCTCTAAAAGGAAAGGTAAAACTTTGTCCAATGTGAAAAGAACAAAGTTCTACCTTTGCTTACGAGATCTCCTTTCCACAATGGGAGGCCCAACAGTTTCCCGATGGACCCTAACGGCCAGCAAACCATACCAATTGCTTAGGTTGTACCTGGCTCGGAGAACATAATGATATTTTTCAAAAAACATTACTTATAACAAAGCTATATCATATCAATATCTTTAAAAGGAAAGGTAAAACTTTGTCCAATGTGAAAAGGACAAAGTTTTATCTTTGCTTAAGAGATCTCCTTTCCACAATGGGAGGCTCAACAGTTTCCCGGTGAACCCTAACGGCCGGTAAACCATACCAATTGCTTAGGTTATAACCTGGCTCGGAGAAATATAATGATAATTTTCCACTAAATATTTAAAATTCCTTCTAAATTACAATAATATAAAATATTTTTTATGTAAAAATTTTTAATATTTCCTTTTTGATAAGTTGGATCAAACGGTGGAGTGTATTTTGAAGGGTTGGTGACAGCTCGGTTTGGTAACCGATAACCTCAGGCTGGACGCCAAAAATTATAATGGGGGGAAGTGTATTCATTTTAGTTGCTCATAATAATACTTCGCTTAGATTAATATCCTGCAGGGAGATGAGCTGGCCTGTGGATTCAATAAGCAGCTCATCTCCGGGAACACGAAAAATAGCTCCTGGTTCCCCCCCTGCTGCTACGCAATATGGCGGAGAGGGTGGGATTCGAACCCACGAGACCGCTCATCACGGTCTACTCGATTTCGAGTTCTGTGGAGGGCCTTTCGGGCATTTTCAGCTGTTGACGGGAAGTGTTCAGTATTACCGACTTATGCTATTTCCTAACCCTAATATTTTCCCTCTAATTATGATTATCTCTATGTAATATCACCCATTACGGCAACTAATCGGCGGCTCAATGGCTCCTTTTTCCGCTATGCCCAATACGAGGAACCTGAAGGTATACTCCATTTCCAGAAAGTCATCTCCCTTCCTGTGAAAAAAGCTCCTAAAACGTCGGTACCCCATCTTACACCGGAGGCCATGAAGCATTTATTATTAAAAATACTTTAGGTGATGTGAAAAAAGGCTGATTTCCACAATGAAAACATGACAAAACAAAAACAGCGCCAACCGCTATGTTTCAAGTGGTTACGCTGTTTTTTTCTTTGCCTTTCCTGCAAAAGTCAGGTTGTTACTTTAAGGATACCATAAAACATGATTAATTACTAAGGTTATTTAGGAAACATGAACTAGGACACCTTTTAAGCTCGTTAGTCTTAAGCTAATAGTTATGCTTTTCTAATGTTAACTAAGAAAGATTTGTATTCTGGAACAACGACGTTAGCATCACCGATAAAAGGTGTTAAATCGTTTCCAATGCTTCCCTTGGATAATCCCATGTAGCCCCAGCTCCATGGCAAGGAAACAATTTCTATGGGACTGCCGTTTACAATTAAGGGTTTAACAATCGGTAAAACATTGGCCTTCATTTTTATTTCCGCCCTGGCGCTGCTTACAATTATCTCATCTCCAGGTTTTATTCCCAAATTACCGGCTAAAGTTGGCGATATGGTGGCAAATTGTTCCGGCATCAATTCTACCAGCATGGGGCTGTTTCTGGTTCTTACCCCGGTTTGATAATGTTCAATGTAATGGACGGTTGTAGCCACGTAAGGGAACTCTTTGCTGCCGGTTTCTGCCAATTTAGCAAATTCGCCTCCCCATCTCTTAGCCATAGGATTGTTTTGCTGCTTACTTATTAAATTTTTCACCGGGCTTTCCACCGGTTCGTAGTGTTCCGGCATAGGACCTTCTTTCAAGCCGGCAGGAACAAAGAAGCGCGCCTGTCCTTCAGGAAGCATAATAAAAGGAGCATTGGCTGTCTTTTCCGGTGGTACCGGCGCTTTTGTAGCCGCGTCCGTGATGCCGAAATCGGGAACATCGTTGGCAATCCACTTTGTTCCGTCCCAGACCATATAGGGTTTATCCTTTTTCCAGGGCCGTCCGGCCGGGTCAGCCGAACAACGGTTATAAACAATGCGCCGGTTCAAAGGCCAGGCAAAGGTCCATTTCGGATATACGCCAAGCCCGCTTTTATCCTCCGTGCCGTGCTTCTTGGTAGCGGGCACCTTTAACGACGGGTTCTGCTCATTGGGGTCAACGTAATAATAACCGGCGTAAACCCATATACCGCAGGCCGTAGAACCATCATCTTTAAGGTCGCCGAAAGTACCTAAAACCCGACCGTCCGCCACATTGTAACCGTTCATTTCAATCGCTACTTTTTCTGCATCCGGCCCGTCCTGTCCCGGCTTATCATAATTCCAAACCATGTTTAAAATAGGATCGGTAAATTTGCCGCCGCTCCGGTATTCCTGGCGGACAGCCTTAAATATCCGGTCGGCAATCCAGAGACTGCTTTTTGCCTGTCCGGGCGGCTCAACAGCCTTCCAGCGCCATTGAACATGGCGTGAACTGTTTGTTCTCGTGCCTTCTGATTCGTATATGAGAGCGCCCGGCAGCACAAAAACTTCCGTTTTTATATCCGCCGGGTTTACTCCCGGACGCTTCCAGAAAGCGGCTGTTTCGTTTTCAAATAAATCAACACAGACCATCCAGTCCGCGTTCTCCAGGGCCTTGGCCTCGTGAGAAGCATCCGGCCCGGCTACGGAAGGATTTTCAGCCCAGCAAAAGACGCCTTTAATATGTCCTTCCGCCAGGGAGGCGTAGGAAGACATGTGGGAATGGTCTTTCCCGTCTGATTTAGGCAGCCAGTCATAGCAAAAGTCATTTTCTTTGGTGGCTTTTTCCCCGTACCAGGCCTTGAGCAGACTGGCCAGGAACTTGGGTTTGTTGGACCAGTATCCCGTCTTGGGCGTTTCCACCGCCAGGTAGTCCTTATACGTGGGATGTTTTGTCGCATCGGGGACATTGAGATAGCCTGTAATATTATTCCACAGCATTCCCACGTCACAGGCGCCCTGAACATTTGACTGCCCCCGCTGGGGGTTAAGGCCGCCACCGGGCAGACCTATATTGCCCAGCAAGAGCTGCACCATGGTAGTTGCCCGTGTGTTTTGAGTTCCGTAACTGTGCTGGGTGATTCCCAGTACGTAAATTAAATTGCCTGCCACATCTGGTTTTCCCGACTGGCAATAAGTAGCGTAAGCTTTTTGTAAAATATCTTCCGGGGTTCCCGTGACTTTGCTGACCGTTTTTATGTCGTAGCGGGAAACATGCTTTTTCATGATTTGCCAGACGCACTGGGGATCCTGCAAAGTGGGGTCTTTTTTAATATTATCGCCGTCTTTTTGGTAAGCCCAGCTGGCGGTGTTATAGGATAGTTTGCCGTCTTTTTCCTCTAAACCGGAAAAAACACCATCCGCAAAATTATAATCGGGACTGATTAAGTAAGAAGCGTTGGTGTAGTTAAACACGTACTCGTGTTGATAAAGATCATTTTCAACGGCATAGTTTATCAGGCCGTAAAGAAAGGAAATGTCTGTCCCCGGACGCAAAGGAACGTAAATATCCGCCTTGGCCGCTGTTTTGGTAAACCTCGGGTCAACGACAATCATTTTGGCTCCTTTTGCCAGGGCCTTGCCAATGTGGCGCATGGCCATGGGGTGAGCTTCGGCCGGGTTGGATCCAATAATTAAAAATATGTCTGTATTCTTATAATCAGTAAAACTATTAGTCATTACTCCCCGACCAAAAGTATTAGCCAGACCGGCTACGGTTGGGGCGTGTCAGAGACGGGCGCAATGGTCAAGATCAACCACACCCAGGGCTCCCCGCATGAGCTTATTAATTAAATAGTCTTCTTCGTTATTAATATTTGCGCTGCCCATCTGGCAAATGGCCATGGTGCGGTTAACCGTGACACCATTAGCGTCTTTTTCTTCAAAGTGTTCATCCCGGGTCTTTTTTACCCTTTTAGCGATTTCAGGTATAGCCCAATCCCAGTCTTTTACTTCCCACTGGTTGCTGCCGGGGGCACGGTAAAGAACCTCCGTTAACCGATTCGGGTTGAGTACACGCTGACGCTTTTTATTGACAAAGTTATGGATATCCGGAAGAGCTGCCCCTTTTGGACATAAAGACCCTTCATTAATAGGACTATCAGGATCCCCTTCAATAAAAACCACCTTATCGTTTTCTGAATAAACAATAGTACTACAACCACATCCACAATATGGACAGCCGGAAGCAGTTTCTTTGGTGTTCTTTAACTTAAAAGTACCCAACTCAAAACTAGGCAAATTTTCTCCAGCTAAAGCAGGTGTTGCGCCGACTCCTTGAAGTAAAGCCGTTCCGGCTGCGCCTACTCCCAAATACTTAAAGAAATCACGGCGGCTAATATATTTTTTCATATTAGTTAATAGTAACCTCCTTTACTTTAGAATAAACCTATAAATAGTTTTTCAGGCATTCCAGCTCTTTCCCTCAAAGTTCCTGAATCTATTGATTTTATTACGTATCGGCCAAAACTGCCGGTTGAATATCTCTCAATTCATTGAATGCGTCGTTTGTTATTAAGCATTGAAGCCCGGACCGTAGCTGGTATGTGTCGTGTGGGTATGCTCTTCCTTGGGTAGAATCGCGAAGTTTTCCACAATAAACAGGTAGGCCAGGGCCAGTGCGCTCCACATGCCGATGGTAATCAGGAATTCCCAGATGCTCGGGAAGTAGCTGCCGCCTACGCTCTTGGCCATGCCGGTGAAGACCACGTTCATGCGGTTAAAGACAACACCTACTACCACCAGTGCAGAGGCTGTTACAACCCCCCACAGCTTGGTGCGGATACCGGGGATGGCATACATGAAAATCGGCAGGAGGACAAAGACAATCATCTCGATCAAGAACATGTTGCTCTCATACGAGCCGTTAAAGGCCATCCCGAACACGCCCCGGTAGTTGAGATCGATCATCTTGACGATAAAGTAAATAATCATCATCCACATGGTTATTTTGGTCATGCTTTGAAATACCGGCAACTCCGGCTGCCGTCCATAAGCTCTGGAAGCCAGGGTGCCTTCAATAGTGACCATAGCCGGCCCCAGGAAGAAGGCGGACCAGACAAAGAAGAAGGGTATGATCATGGACCACCACAGGGGGTAGAGCTTATCAATGGCAACAATATAGAGCGAGCCCAGGGAGGATTGGTGCAGGCTGGGGAGCACAATACCCAAAATGAGCAGTGGAGTCATCATGTACCCCAGGATCTTCTTCAAAGCAGGGAACTTGACCTTCTCGAAGAATATGTCGCCAAACTCCAGGACCTGGATTGTTGTATAAAGGGAAATACACCAGAACACTTCGAACAATACCGAGTGGAAACCCCAGTAGAAGAAAGGTCTCCAGAAGTTGAACCATCTCCCGATATCCAGGAAAAGGCTGACCATCGCGATAATGTAGCCAAGTAAGGATGTTAACAGTGCAGCGCGGGCAATGGGCAGGTACTTATCCCGGTGCAGGACATGGACGATCAGTGCCGTACTAAAGCCGCCGCCCGCCAGGGCGATGCCGCACAACAGGTCAAAGCCAATCCACAGGCCCCAGGGCCACTGGTCGCTTAAGTTGGTTAGCGCCCCCAGACCGTAGACGAAACGGTACAGGGCAGCCGCTGCAGCGATCAGCACAAATCCGATCATCAGTAATCTGAACCAGGTAATTCTAAAGCTCCAATTCCTTCCGTACATATATTCTCACCTCCATTTATCTAGATTTCTATTCCTTGGGATCAACCGGACCGTACAGATCCTCCTCATTGTGCACCTCAGCCCGTCTCTTGGTATAAGCGCGCATGGCGGTCAAGAGGGCGCCCCAACCAACGAAGATGTAGGGAGTCCACTTGAGCACATCCCAGGTCAAGGAGGGGATTGACCTTTGCGTTACAGGGCGGTTGAATACTTCCGTCTTGAAGCCGATTTGATCAAAGGGTACATCCGATATATACAGCCAGGAAGTACCGCCGTATTCTTTTTCTCCGTAGATATGTTTAATGTACCTGGGGTCTTTGCTCATCCTGTCCTGTGCCAGTGCCAGCATTTCATCCCTTTCCCCGTAGGTTAAGGCGCCTGTGAGGCATGCCGTTACACATGCCGGCTCAAGTCCTTCTTCCTTCGTGCGGTCGTAACAAAAACGGCACTTTTGCACGTACGGAAGAGCCTTATCCCACTGGAAGCCGGGTACGTCAAAGGGGCAGGCGATCATGCAGTAGCGGCAGCCGACGCAGTAGTCCTGATTCAGTTCGGTAGGCTTGTAAATAACCGCCCCTTCTTTAGTCTTGACAAATGAGTGGGTAAAGCACGCCGACTCACAGGCTGGCTCATTGCAGTGCATGCATTGTCTTTTAACGAAGCGCCACTTAAGCTGGTCGCCTTCTTCGAGCACATAGGAGCTTACGTTGGTCCAGGTATCGGCGCTTAATTTCCCCGGGCTGTCCCAGTTGTTGGAGAACTCGCTCGGCTCGGCTGGCAGGTCGTTCCATGACTTGCACGAAACCATGCAGCTGCGGCAGCCGATACACCTGGTAATATCCACCAGGACACTCTTTGACATCGTTACACCTCCGGTTTCTGATTGGATTTAAGGTGCTACTTCCAGGCTTTCTTCACGTTGCAGATGAAAGCTTTTGATTTTGGGATCATCGTGTTGGGATCCCCGACGCTGGGTGTTATGTCGTTGGCTGTGCCGCCGGTCGCTATTCCCTGGTAACCGAAGTGCCAGGGCAGGCCGATAATTTCGATTTTCCTGTCTGCGACCTTGAGCGGGTTAATGATCGGCAGTACGTTGGCCCGGCATTTAATTTCGCCGCGGATGCTGTTTATAACTAACATATCACCCGGCTTGACTATCAGTTTATTGGCCAGTCCCAGTGATATGGTCGCGAACATTTCCGGTTGCAGTTCCACCAGTTTGGGACAGTTTCTGGTCACGGCGCCGCTCTGGTAGTGCTCTACCAGCCGGTGGGAGTCGCGACATACGGGAAGTCCGGCGAAGCCACCAGCGCGAGTTTGACGAATTCACCTTGTATTTTACAGCCAACGGATTGCTTTGTTGGTTACCCAGCAGGTTATTTATCGGGCTTTCCACCGGCTCGTAGTGTTCCGGCAGGGGGCCGTCCTTTTGCTTCTCAAACTTGACCTCCTTTGACATGAAAGTGAGCGATCTCAGTAATTTCAACTGGTTGATTAACATAGCCTTCCTGCAACGCCAATAGGTCCAGGTGGACAGTATTGATGTCTTCCCAGAATAAATCCAAATTGCTGCTGTCAAACATCATGGCCTCATTGAGAGTTTTTATATAACCGTGACAGTTGTCGCAATAATAAACGCGGTATTGCTCCATTCCTTCCACGTTGAAGAACCGTGATTCATTACTGGAGCAGTAAGGGCAGCCCAGGCGCTGGAATCTCCATCTTGCCTCACACATACCGCAGTACAGATATCTCTTCCCTTCTTCCTTTTCAAGCAGTGCCAGGGTGGGTTTGCCGCCGCAAACCGGGCAGGTGCCTTTTAGCCATTGTTCAGGGGCAAAAAAAGTAGAGACCTTACGTGCGTACTGCTTCATAAACGGTTTGACCACATGGTTTAAGATAAAGCCTAAGCTTTCAGGGGATAATTCCTCATTGAAAGATTCCAGCAGGTTTGTACCAGGTGTGAAGGCCTGCATAACAAAAAGTTCTCTTGCCTCAGCGGCAGCCGGTAAAGCGCTTAAAATTTTGTTTATATCACGCTCCAAGTCCGGTTTATGCTTTACAACGATGCCTGCAACGTCTTTTAAAACATCAAAAAACATATCCGCATTTGCCTGCGGTGGGCAGACCTTTATTATAGGCACATCATTTTCCCTTAACGACTTTAATAACCCAGCCTGCGGCCTAACAACCGTAACTGCATCATCCGGAAGAACAATCTTTGTAAACTCCTTGTTGAAATCAATAAGCATTTGCTGGACCGTATTGTTTGTCATTCAAAACGCTCACTTTCTATGAGTTTTCTAGAACCCTCCCTGTGAATGAATTAATAAAATACCCAACAAGTTATATATGTCTATATATGCACCCCCCTTTAACCAGTTGCTTATGAACCATGCTTCACATTTGGTCGCATTTAGGCTGCCAAAATTTTAAAGAGGATCCCTTACGGATAAGACTCTAGTAGCGCCTTTTATAAGATTTAGAATGAATAAATACCTCTAAAAACAAAAAGGTAAAGCTTTATCCAACGTGAAAAGGACAGAGTTTTACCTTTGTTTAAAGATCTCCTTTCCACAGTGGGAGGCCCAACAGTTTCCCGATGAACCCTAACGGCCAGTAAACCATACCAACTGCTTAGGTTGTAACTGGCTCGGAGCAGCTAATTAAATTTTCAAAAAGACATTTACTGCAAAAACTATCTCTAAAAAACCTGTTGAAAACACAAAAAACTTTATCCCATGTGAAAAGGACAAAGTTTTACCTTTGTTTAAAAATCTCCTTTCCACAATGGGAGGCCCAGCAGTTTCCCGGTGAGCCCTAACGGCCGGTAAACCATACCAATTGCTTAGGTTATAATCCGGCTCGGAGAAATATAATGATAATTTTCCACTAAATATTTAAAATTCCTTCTAATTACAATAATATAAAATATTTTTTATGCAAAAATTTTTAATATTTCCTTTTTTATAAGTTGCATCAAACGGGGGAGTGTATTTTGAAGGGTTGGTGACAGCTCGGTTTGGTAACCGATAGCCTCCGGCTGGATACCAAAAATTATCGTAGGGGGAAGCTTATTCATTTTAGTTGCTAATAATAATACTTCGCTAAGATTAATATCGTGCAGGGAGATGAGTTGGCCTTTGGATTTAATGAGCAGCTCATCTCCGGGAACACGAAAAATAGCTCCTGGTTCTGCCCCGGCTTCAACGCAATCAACTATGATAGCGTAATCTGCTTCTTCCAGCCAGTACAGCAGGTCAATCCCGGCGGTGCCACCGTCGACCAGTTCGACATAACGGGGCAGGCGCTCCTTTTTCATCGCCTGGATTAGATGTATGCCAATACCCTCATCACCCAGAAGCAGGTTGCCAACGCCGATTACAAATATTTTTTTGCTGTTCTCTTGATCCATTTTCAGTAGATCCTCGCAGGTTCGTTTATAGGGGCCGCTATGCCGGCGCCACGTATCATGAAAATATCAGTCGATGCAGGTGCGATTTCAATTTATTATATGATCTTCGAATTGCTCAGTATTTGGCCCAACTGTTTGATAAAATTGGTATGCAGCAGTTTATCAGTGTCACCCAGGGCTTCCTCAAGGCCTTCATCAAAGTCAATTGAACCAAGAAAGGGGACCTTTAGGCCGGCCAGAGCCTCTCCAGCGGGGGAATCCTTTTTTATTTTCATGTTCTCCAGGACTCCAATGACCGGGATGCGGAGCTCTTTCAATACCGATAATTCCTTTTTCATTACTTCCCGGGCCACCCGTGACGGCGTGGTGACCAGAAGAAATTCAACCCTCTCCATCAGGCGGATTACATCCAGGGTTGGGTCACCGGTGCCGGGAGGCATATCGACAATTAAGAAGTCCAGTGACTCCCAACGGGTTATGGCCAGTATTTCAATGATGGCATTGGAGATTTCTCCCCCGCGCAGCGGAGAAGGTTGACCGCCGCTGAAGAACGTGATTGACATAAAACGAATACCGTTGACCAGCGGTGGTATGATACCCATGTCTTCCTCCGGGAAAACCCCTTCAATCCCCAGGATTACGTGAGAAGAGGGACCACAAAAATCCAAATCCAAAAGTCCCACCCGGTAATTTTGGCTGGATAGATACAGCGCCAGGGCCGCCGCGGTTTGGCTTTTGCCGATGCCGCCCTTGCCACCAGAGACAGCAATGATTCTATTGATGTTTTCCAACCTTTTATTAATAATATTTAGTCTTGGATCCATTATTTCTCCCCTTCTATTGAATCGATCCACACGCCGCGCCCCTGCAGTATTTCAAAATCGGGGCTGCCGCACTGGGTGCACCTCATATAAGTATGGGCAACTTCGGGCACAAAATGGATAGCTTCTTTTTCGTCCTCTGCCAGTTTTTTGGGAGTATCACGGTAGTTCCAATTATTGCCGCAGACTTTGCACTTGAGGATGCACCTGTCTATCTCCAGGTGAATATTTTCCAGATCCACAGGAGGTTTGTACAACTCAACCATATTTTCCAGGGCAAATTTAAAAATATCAAGTTCAATTGACTGTAGCTCACCGATTTTTACCGTAACCTTTAAAATCTTGCTTAATTTTTCTTTTTCGGATTCTTTTATGACGGTAACAATTATGGATTCCGCCAGCGCCCATTCGTGCATAATATCCATCTCCGGTATTTGTATTTTATATCGCGTACATTCTTTGTTTATTATAAAACAAGTAAGCATGCTTGGACAAACAAGAAAAAATGGGGGGATGTGATCTCCCCCCCGCCAGAAAAGACACTTTTGCTTAGCATTTAAGCATGGAAGCTTGGTCCGTAGCTGGTGTGCGTGCTGTGAGTATGCTCTTCCTTGGGCAGGATAGAGAAGTTCTCTACGATAAACAGGTAGGCCAGGGCCAGCGCGCTCCACATGCCGATGGTAATCAGGAATTCCCAGATGCTCGGGAAGTAGCTGCCGCCCACGCTCTTGGCCATCCCGGTGAAGACCACATTCATGCGGTTAAACACAACACCAACTACCACCAGGAGAGAAGCCGTTACAACCCCCCACAATTTGGTGCGAATGGAGGGGATGGCGTACATGAAAATCGGCAGCAGGACAAAGACAATCATTTCGATCAAGAACATGTTGCTCTCGTAAGAACCGTTGAAGGCCATCCCGAACACACCACGGTAGTTGAGATCGATCATCTTGACGATAAAGTAGATGATCATCATCCACATGGTGAGCTTGGTCATGCTTTGAAATACCGGCAGCTCCGGCTGACGTCCATAAGCTCTCGACGCCAGGGTGCCCTCAACGGTAACCATGGCCGGCCCCAGGAAGAAAGCGGACCAGACGAAGAAGAACGGGATCAGCATGGACCACCACAGTGGGTAGAGCTTATCAATAGCAACGATGTAGAGCGAACCCAGGGAGGATTGGTGCAGGCTGGGCAGGACGATGCCAAGGATCAGCAGCGGCGTCATCATGTAGCCCAGGATCTTTTTCAAAGCTGGGAACTTCACCTTCTCAAAGAAGATATCACCAAACTCCAGGACCTGGATAGTCGTATATAGTGAAATACACCAGAATACTTCGAACAATACCGAGTGGAAACCCCAGTAAAAGAAAGGCCTCCAGAAGTTAAACCATCTACCGATATCCAGGAAAAGGCTGACCATGGAGATAATGTAACCAAGCAAGGAAGTTAACAGCGCTGCGCGGGCGATGGGGAGGTATTTGTCCCGGTGCAGGACGTGGACGACCAGCGCCGTACTGAAGCCGCCGCCCGCCAGTGCGATGCCGCACAGGAGGTCAAAGCCAATCCACAGGCCCCAGGGCCACTGGTCGTTTAAGTTGGTTACCGCTCCCAGTCCGAAGATGAAACGGTACAGGGCAGCTGCAACCGCGATAAGCACCATTATGATCATCAGTATTCTGAACCAGGTAATTCTAAAGCTCCAATTTCTTCCGTACATATATTCTCACCTCCAGTTAACTGAAATTTACTCCTTGGGATCAACAGGCCCGTACATTTCCTCCTCATTGTGCACCTCAGCGCGCCTCTTGGTGTAAGCGCGCATGGCGGTCAGCAGGGCGCCCCACCCGACGAAGATGTAGGGAGTCCACTTGAGTACCTGCCAGGTCAAGGATGGGATTGACTTTTCCGTAACAGGACGGTTGAATACTTCGGTCTTGAAGCCCAGCTGATCGAAGGGGACGTCCGATATATACAGCCAGGACGTGCCGCCGTACTCTTTTTCCCCGTAGACATGCTTGACGTATCTGGGGTTGGTGTTGATGCGCTCCCAGGCCTCAGCAAGCAGTTCTTCCCTCTCGCCGAATTTCAAAGCGCCGGTGGGGCAGGCCTGGGTACAGGCGGTTTTAAGGCCTTGCTGGGTGCGTTCATAGCAAAAAGTACATTTTTCAACGTAGGGGAATGCTTTTTCCCACTGAAACGTCGGTACGCCAAAGGGGCAGGCGATCATGCAGTAACGGCAGCCCACGCAGTAGTCCTGGTCAACCACGGTTGGTTTGTAAATAACCGCCCCTTCCTTGGTTTTAACGAACGAGTGGGTGAAGCAGGCCGACTCGCAGGCAGGTTCTTTGCAGTGCATGCATTGCCTTTTGACAAAGCGCCAGACTACCTCGTCGCCGTTTTCACTGATGCAGTTGTTTACTACCGTATATGTGTCGGAGTTTAATTGCCCCGCATCCAGATCATTTGAAAATTCCGTCTTCCTGGATGGTAAATCGTTCCATACTTTGCAGGCGACCATGCAGCTCTTGCAGTCAATGCATCTGGTAACGTCTACCAAAACACCTTTCGACATCTTAACACCTCCGGTTTCTGCTTGGAATTAAAGCGCGAGCAGAATTGTATGAACCTATGCTTTTCTGATATTAACCAGAAAAGCCTTGGATTCGGGAATCATGGTGTTGGGATCACCGACTGCGGGAGAGAGCTCGTTGGCAGATGCGCCCGGTACCCTTCCCTGGTAACCCCAGTGCCATGGCAGACTGACTATTTCCAATTCCTTGCCGGCCACTTGCAGCGGCTTAACCACAGGCATGACATTGGCCCTGCATTTGATTTCGCCTCGCGCGGAGCTTACCAGCACCCAGTCGCCGGGTTTGACGCCCAACTTATTGGCCAGGCTTAAAGAAATCTGGGCGAACATTTCCGGCTGTATTTCAGCCAGGGTGGGGCAGTTTCTAGTTACGGCGCCGCTCTGATAGTGTTCGACCAGACGTGGTGTGGTGCCGATGTAGGGAAAATCCGGACTGGCGGTTTCTGCCAGCTTGGCAAAGTCACCCTTGTACCTGGTTGCCAGCGGGTTGCTTTGGTATTTGCCCATGGCATTTTTAACCGGGCTTTCAACCGGCTCATAGTGCTCAGGCAACGGCCCGTCCTTCATGCCCGTTGGAGCAAACAGGCGCCCTTGTCCTTCGGTGGTCATGATAAAGGAATTGACGGCAGACTTATCAGGTGTAATAAAGGCCCCGGTTGCGGCATCTTTAAACCCGAAGTCAGGCACGTCGTTGTTGACCCACTGCGCTCCATCCCAGGAAACCAAAGCCCTTTTCGGATCCCAAGGTCTGCCGGAAGGATCGGCTGAGTTGCGGTTGTAGACGATACGTCTGTTGACAGGCCAGGCAAAAGTCCATTTGGGGAAGAGCCCCAGTCCGCTTTTGTCTTCACGGTCGCGCCGCTGTGAAGCAGGTACTTTGGCCACCGGATCGACAAACATGTAGCCGGTGTAAATCCATACACCGCAAGCTGTAGTGCCGTCATCTTTTAATTTGGCGAAAGAATCCAGAATGGTTCCATCCCCCACTACATAACCGTTCATCTCATTGGCTATTTTGATGATATCCGGCTCGTCGTGGCCGGGCATGTCGTAGTCCCAGACCAGGTTGTTAATCGGGTCGGTGAATTTGCCGCCGGACTGGTACTCCTTACGGATGGCCTTAAACATATTATAGGCAATCCACAGGTCACTCTTGGCCTCTCCAGGCGGCTCAACAGCTTTCCAGCGCCACTGGATCCAGCGTGAGCTGTTGGCCACGGTCCCTTCTTTTTCGTAGGAAAAAGCGGTTGGCAGGAGAAATACCTCTGTTTTGATATCGGCCGGGTTGACGCCGGGACGCTTCCAGAAGGCGGCGGTTTCTGTTTCAAACAGATCGACAGCCACCATCCAGTCCAGGTTTTCCAGCGCGCTGCGCGCGGCAAGGGCGTTGGGGCCGCCGACCGCCGGGTTTTGCCCCCAGGCAAAATAGCCTTTGACTGTACCGGCTGCCATAGCCTCGTAAATGGCCATATGGGAGTGGTCTTTACCGTCGTGTTTGGGAATGTAGTCAAAGCAGTAGTCGTTTTCTTGAGTCGCTTTATCCCCATACCATGCTTTGAGCATGCTGATTAAAAACTTGGGCTTATTCGACCAGTAACCTGTCTTGGGCGTTTCTTTTTCGATATATTGCTGCAAATTAGCATGGGCGGTCGCGCTAGGTGAGCCCAGGTAACCGGTGAGCAGGTGATAGAGGATCCCCTGGTCCGTGGAACCCTGCACGTTTGACTCACCCCGCTGGGCGTTGACGCCCCCGCCGGCGATGCCGATATTGCCGAGTAGCAGCTGCAGCATGGCTGTTGCCCGGACGTTCTGGCTGCCGTAGGTGTGCTGGGTAATACCCATGGCGTAAATCAGGTTGCCGGCCTTATCGGGCTTGCCGGTGGAGCAATAGAGATCACAGACTTTCTTATATACATCTTCCGGAGTACCGGTGATGCTGCATACGGTTTTGATATCATAGCGGGCGACCTGATTCTTCAGAATTTGGAATACACAGAAAGGATTCTGCAAGGAGGGGTCTTTTCTAATGGTATCCCCGTCTTTTTGGTACTGCCAGCTTGTATTGTCATAGGAGAATTTGCCGTCTTTCTCCGTTAAACCGCTAAACGCTCCTTCATTAAGGGCATATTCAGGGCTCACAAGATATGAGGCGTTGGTGTAATTGGCGACATAGTCATGGAAGTATAAGTTGTTTTCAAGAGCGTAATTCATAATACCGTAAAGAAATG
This sequence comes from Pelotomaculum sp. FP, assembly GCF_004369245.1. Classification (NCBI taxonomy): domain Bacteria; kingdom Bacillati; phylum Bacillota; class Clostridia; order Eubacteriales; family Desulfotomaculaceae; genus Pelotomaculum; species Pelotomaculum sp. FP. Next base: position 15,086 of record NZ_QFGB01000062.1, read on the forward strand.
CGATATCAGTGCCGGGGCGTAGAGGCGCGTAAATATCCGCTTTGGTCGCCGTTTTGGTAAACCTGGGATCAACGACGATAACCTTGGCGCCTCTTTCGGCCATGGCCCTGCCCATGTGGCGCATAACCTGCGGGTGGTTTTCTGCCGGGTTGGCGCCGATAATCAGGAAAACGTCCGAGTTTTTGTAATCCGTGAAACTGTTGGTCATAACACCCCTGCCAAATGTTTGGCCAAGACCGGCCACTGTGGAGGAGTGTCAGAGGCGGGCGTGGTGGTCGATGTTGATAACCCCTAATGACCGCATCATTTTTTGAAAGAGGTAATTCTCCTCGTTATCGCAGGAGGCGCTGCCGATGTGGGCGATGGCCTGGGTGCGGTTAACGGTGACCCCATTTGCGTCCTTTTCTTCAAAGGCGGCGTCACGGGTGTTTTTGACCCGTTTGGCTATTTCACTAAGAGCCCAATCCCAATCCTTCTTCTCCCACTTGGCGCCGCCGGGGGCACGGTACAGAACGTCCATAATCCGCCGGTCATTAACTGTACGCTTGCGGTTCTTCGGGTCGATAATAGTATTGGCGTCGCCAAGAGCGATACCTTTGCAGCACATGCTGCCTTCATTATTCGGGTTGTCCGGATCTCCTTCTATGTTCAAAATCCTGCCTTCTTCATTCGAATAAACAATAAGGCCGCAGCCACACCCACAAAAAGCACAAACTGAAGGGGTTTCTTTGGCCTTGGCCAGTTTAAATTCACCCAAAGCGAAGGTAGGTAGCTTGTCTTCCGCCGTGCTGGCTAAGGCCGGCACGGCTGTTACACCATTAAGCAAGGCCGACCCGGCGGTACCAATTCCAAGTATCTTCAGAAAATCGCGACGGCTAATCTTTTGCTTCACAAACCTGACCTCCTTATCCAAAAAAGTGCGCGTAAATAGCTGAATGACGCTACTCCTTTCCAAATGGGAGGCATACAGGTTTCCCTTATATACCCTAACGACCTGGAAATCATAGCATATTAAGCCTTAGATCGCCAGGTTCGGAGTAAATTTAGTGCCTCTCTCTCCTGAAAATTTATTATCTATAGAATATTCTTAAAATTAGAAGCCTCCTTTCACCATTAATATCCACAGCCTTGTTTATTTAACTGTGACTGCTGGTTCCGCCATTTCGGCCAGTCGCTCACGTTCTCTCCTGCGAGCAATCCTGCGTTCGACAATGCGTACAACCAGCACGCTTACTTCAAAAAGCAAATACATGGGGCCGCTAACGATGAGGCAGGTAATCAAGTCCGGGGTAGGAGTGATTATCGCTGCCAGGGCTACGACACCCAGTATCGCATAACGGCGGTTGCGGGCAAAAAAGTTGTATGTCACCAGTTCAAGTTTGGCCAGGAAAAAACTTATTAATGGAAACTCGAATACAATTCCAAAGGGTAGGAGAAAAGAAATGGTAAAAGATATATACTTGTCGATTGTCAGGAGTGGAGTCAGAGTGGGGCCGGCAAACTGGAGCAGAAAAATAACCCCCATACTGTAAACCCCAAAAAATCCGAAAGCAACTCCACCTAAAAAGCTGATAAAGGATATAAAGACAAACAGGGTAAAATATAACCGCTCATTCTTTTTTAGAGCAGGAATAATAAAACTCCAGATTTGCCATAGGATTATGGGCAGGGCTGCCAGAAAACCAGTGAAGAAAGATATCTTGATTTTTACAAATATGGCCTCGGTGATACCGGTAAAAAATACTTTTTGGCCAAGTTTGGTGAGCGGTTCCATCAGAGACGCCAAAATTCTGTCGCTGAAAAAGTATGATGCCACAGCAAGTACGGTTGTTGAAATAATGGAAATAATTAAAACCCGACGTAGTTCTTCCAAATGCGAAATAACGGTCATTTCGTCGGTTTTTTTAGCCATGGTTTATTCCCTCACTAATATGACGGGCGGTTTTTGGAGTGGGGGTTTTTAACTTTTTGCTGCCTTAATTAGCTGTTGTTCTTCTTTTTTGTCACCACTCGCTGCTGTTTCCACATCGTTCATTATTTCGTTGGAGGAACGGCGAAATTCTTTGATCGTTTTACCAACCGCCTTACCAAGGTCGGGTAATTTGCCGGGTCCAAAGATAATTAAAGCCAGCGCCAAAACAAGGATCAACTCGGGAGCTCCTATGTGCGGCATATAAAATTACACCCCTTTCAAATATTTACAATTTTAATTACGCCATTTCAGACAGATCTCCTGCTGGAATTATATTATTTTTCAATAATTTCAGCTGGTCGATTGACATAACCTTCCTGCATGGCCAGCAGGTCCAGATGGACTGTATTGATATCTTCCCAGAATAAATCCAAACTGCTGCTATCTAGCATGGACTCGTTGACAGTTTTAATATAGCCGTGGCAGTTGTCGCAATAATAAACGCGGTATTGCTCCATGCCATCCACCGTGAAGAACCGCGATTCGTGGTTCAAACAATATGGGCAGCCCAGACGTTGGAACCGCCACCTTGCCTCGCACAGACCGCAATAGAGGTATCTCTTCTTGTCCTCCTTTTCCAGCAACGCCAGGGTGGGCCTGGCGCCGCATACCGGGCAAGTTCCTTTATACCACTGCTCCGGGTCATAAAAAGCAGAAACCTGCCGGGCGTATAGCTTCATAAAGGGCCTGACCGCATGGCTTAAGATAAAACCAAAGGTCTCGGGTGATACCTTTTTTTTGAAATAATCCAACAGGTTTGTACCAGGTGTGAAAGCTTGTCTGACAAAAGTTTCTCTGGCCGCGGCATCCTCCGGTAAAGCACTGAAAATTTCGCTAATATCACCCTCCAAGTCCGGTTTGTGTTTTACAGTGATGACGGAAACCTCTTTCAAGATATCAAAAAATATATCCGTATTTACCTGCGGCGGGCAGATCTTGATGAAAGGGGCATCATGTTCTCTGAGCGACTTTAATAAACCATCCTGTGGTCTAACAAGCTTAACAGCATCTTCAGGTAGAGCAATCTGCGTAAACTCCTTGTTGAAATCGATAAGCACTTGCTGAACCGTATAATCTGCCATTTTTCAACGCTCACTTTCTACAAAGATTCTATAATACGCAGGAGATATAATCAGGGGGGTGAGCTGGATACTTCAAACTGCTGTATATATTCAACAAAATTGTTATATTTCCTCCATGTTTATAGGAAAAAAGTAGAATTTCTTTTTTTTTCAACCCTGGTTTATCTGATATAATGATTCTATATCCTTACCACGGAGGGTCAACATGAAAATATTTGGATTTTACATATTATTAACCTTGCTCACCCGCAACCCCTTGTTAGCTCTTGTTGTCATGCTGTTGATTCTTTTCCTTGTAGAGAGGCGTTTTATTGGCTTATTACCTGATTTTACCGCCTCCTGGAGGAGGTCCAACAGAGTGCGGGAACTACAGAGAGAAGTAAGGGTCAATCCCGCCAACGCTGAAGCCTACCTGGAGCTCGGCGAATCCTTCCTGCAGAAGGGGCAATATGAGCAGGCTTTGTCATATTTAAATAGAGCGGCTGACAAGATGGAGGACCACCCTTTATTTCATTTTTACCGTGGGGCCTCGTATTATCAACTTGGCCGGATCGAGGAGGGCAGGGCTGAGATTGAAAAAGCGGTTGTCATCAACCCAAAGATAAGTTTCGGTGAACCATACCTGTATCTGGCAAGAATTTACCTCCAACAAAGTCAGGACGGTGAAAAGATTGATAATCTTTACCAACAGTTGCTGCAATACGGATCACCCAAAATCCACTACTTGGCGGGCAGTTTGTTTTTAAATTACAACGACAAGGAGAAAGCCCGCCGTTTGTTCAGAGAGACGATAGAAAATTATCAGGCCTGCAGAGGTTCTTTGCGCCGTCTGTATAGAAGGTGGGCGCTGCTGTCAAAAGTAGGCCTTTTCTACAGCAAGTGAACCTCCCTGGTACTGGACTATTTTGCAAAGTTCCTCTGCTGAGCATTGCTCTGCTAATAAATGCGGGTGCGAATTCATTCGTACATGGCCCATAGAAAAGCAGAATTAATAAGGTGAGCAGAAATCCCTTAAACTGCTTCACTGCGCAAGTGCGATTGAAACCGCACCCACAAAAAGACTTGGACAAAGCAGGATTCATATTATTCTCTTCTGCAAATTTTGTGCCAGCGGCATGTGTTATGGGGCTGACTTGCATACATGTTTGAAAGCTTATCCCAAGGCGCCCGGCCTTGGGTTTATTTCTGCATAAAACTCATGAAATTGTCCATACTCAAATTTTATAGAGCAACAAAAGACATTAAAGGAACGGAGGATCATGAATGCGGGTAACCTTTCCCCATATGGGGAACATGTATATTCCTTTAAAGGCGATGCTGCAGCGCCTGGGCTTGGATGTTGTGGTACCGCCGCCTTCCAGTAAAAGAACTTTGAGTCTTGGGGTGAAGCATGGTCCTGAATTTGCCTGCCTGCCCTTGAAATTAAACCTTGGCAACTTTATAGAGGCTGGTGAACTGGGCGCCGATACCGTGATCATGGGCGGCGGCTGCGGACCGTGCCGCTTTGGCTATTACGCCCAGATAGAACATGCAATATTAAAGGATATCGGTCGAGATATGGATTTTATTGTGCTTGAACCGCCTGACCGCCATATTACCGAATTACTGGCAAAAATAAAACGAATCGCAGGAAAGAAGTCCTGGCGGGATATTTTCCAGGCGGTTCGCTTTGGCTACAGGAAAGCAAAGGCGGTCGATGACGTTGAAAGGGCTTCTTTCCAACTGCGTCCTCGTGAAACAGTGGTTGGAGCAACGGACGCAGCTTACCGGAAGGCACTGGCCCTCATTGATGACGCCTGCACCTGGGATGGTTTAAATTACGCGGTGGAAAAAGCCGGAGATGCGCTCAGGGAGGTAGTGGTTGACGATAAGAGAACAGTCTTAAAAATTGGCCTTGTCGGGGAGATTTACACCCTTTTGGAGCCTTTTTCGAACCAGCACCTGGAGCGCAGTCTGGGCACTTTGGGGGTTGAAGTGGATCGTTCTATTTACTTAAGTGAATGGGTAAACAACCATCTCCTTGGAGGATTATTGAAAGGCGAAAGACGGAGAAATGAGGTTTGCGCATCGGCTCATCCATATCTGCGGCATTTCGTCGGCGGGCATGGCCAGGAAACAATAGGGTCTGCGGTCCTTTATGCAAAGGCCGGTTATAACGGACTAATCCAGGTGTTTCCATTTACCTGCATGCCCGAAATCGTAGCTGAAAGCATACTGCCTGATGTCAGTTGCGACTTGAATATTCCTTCCCTGACACTGATCATGGATGAGCACTCTGGTGAAGCGGGTATACAAACCCGGCTTGAAGCTTTTGTCGACTTGCTGGAACAGAAAAGGGAAATTGCCTTCAGAGAGCGAAGCGTGGGGTAAGTTTATCAGCGAGATTGTGTATATCATAAAAAAACGGGGACCTTGCCGGTGCGTACCGGGAGTCCCCGTTTTTTATATGTGAGACTTTTTTTAACGTACAATCATGGCCACGTAGCTTACGATGAGAAGGGCGACAATGTTGACCACTTTAATCATCGGGTTGATGGCCGGGCCGGCGGTGTCTTTGGCGGGGTCACCCACAGTATCCCCGGTCACTGCCGCAGCGTGGGCAAAGCTACCCTTGCCGCCGAAATTGCCGTCTTCGATGTATTTCTTGGCATTGTCCCAGGCGCCGCCGCCGGCGGTCAGCATCACGGCCAGGAAGAGACCGGTGATAATTACGCCCATCAGCATACCGCCTAGCGCTTTTGCTCCCAACAGAAAGCCGACCAGAATGGGCACTACAACCGGGATCAGGCCGGGCAACATCATTTCCTTGATGGCCCGCTTGGTGACGATATCGACGCAGCGGCCGTATTCCGGCCTTGCTTTGCCTTCCATGATGCCTTTTATTTCCTTGAACTGGCGGCGTACTTCATTGACCACCTCGTTGGCGGCTCTGCCGACGGCGCCCATGGCCAGTGAGGAGAAGAGGAAGGGCAGCGCTCCGCCAATTAAAAGACCTGCCAGAACCCAGGGGTCCTCGATATTGAAGCTGAGCGCCTCGCCCCTGAACCTGGTGATTTCCTGGGTGTAGGAGGAAAACAACACAATGGCGGCAAGACCGGCGGAGCCGATGGCATAACCCTTGGTTACCGCTTTGGTGGTATTGCCCACCGCGTCGAGCGGGTCGGTAATATTGCGGATTTCAGGCGGCAGTTCGGCCATCTCGGCAATGCCGCCGGCGTTGTCGGTAATGGGGCCGTACGAGTCAATAGCTACGACTATACCTGTCATGGAAAGCATGGCCATTGAAGCAATGCCGACTCCGTAGATGCCGCCAATAAGGTACGATAGCACAATACCGGCGACGATGGCGATGGCCGGTGAGACGCTGGCCTCCATACCAACCGCTAAACCGCTGATGATGTTGGTGGCATGGCCGGATTCCGAGGCCTTGGCGATCGTCTTAACGGGCTTGTACCGTGTTGAGGTATAGTAATCAGTAAGGAAAACGATGATTAGCGTCACTGCCACGCCCACAATTGCCGCATAGAAATACTGCGGGGTACCGAAGAAATAGGTTGTGGCGGGGTAAAAGCCGATAAGAGAGATAATTGCCGCGGCAAATAAGCCCTTGTACAGTGCGGACATGATTTCCCCGCCCTGGCTCATGCGAACAAAGAAGACGCCGATAATACTGGCGATGATGGCAATAGCGCCAAGCACCAGAGGGTATACCACGTAATGCTCGTTGCCGGGGAAGAATATCTGTCCCAGCAGCATGGCTCCGATGGCTGTAATGGCATAGGTTTCAAAAAGGTCGGCAGCCATACCCGCGCAGTCACCTACGTTGTCACCCACGTTGTCGGCGATAACAGCCGGGTTGCGCGGGTCGTCTTCCGGAATACCGGCTTCCACTTTGCCGACCAGGTCCGCCCCGACATCGGCGCTTTTAGTGTAAATACCGCCGCCCAGACGGGCGAAAACGCTGATTAGACTGCCCCCGAAGCCCAGCCCGATCAGGTAGGTCGGGTCTCTAAAAAGAATATACATGCCTGCCACGCCCAAAAGTCCCAGGCTGACACACATGAGGCCGGTTACAGAGCCGCCTTTAAAGGCCAAAGCCAGTGCGGCAGGCAGACCTTTCTTAGCTGCTTCACAAACCCTGAGGTTACTCTTTACCGAGACGGTCATGCCTACGTATCCGCAGAGAGCCGAGAAGACAGCTCCGATGATGAAGCCCAAAGTAGTAATCCAGCCCAAACCGAAAAAGAGTAAGACGGCGATGATAATGCCGACCACCGCGATGGTTTTGTACTGACGGGTCAGGTAAGCCATGGCGCCTTCCTGGATAGCCTCCGAAATCTCGATCATGCGTTTATTGCCTTGCGGTTGTTTCAGAATCCAGGAAGCAAGATATAATGCGAAAAGAATACCGAGCAATGACGCATACACTGCATAAATAGATAGCCCACTAAACAAAATCCAAACACCACCTTAAGAAACCTTAATTTTAAATATAATGAGCGGCAAGCTGACTTTAAAATATGCTGCTACCACCTCCTGCGCAAAATGATGGCCCTTATTTGCCGCCATTACCTCCCAGACAGATTTTTTCATCTGAAGAGGGGGCCTTCAAAAAATAAACCGGATACTGTAATGGAAAGAAGAAAAAACTATTAATTGAAATTATACCCCTTTTTTTACCAAACAATCCATTTTATTATCTATAATAGTCTGGTAGAGGTCTTGAAAAATAAAAAAACCAGGCAATACAAATTTTTGTAATGTCTTGAACTTATACTATTATAGCTTTTTAAACTAAATTTGCCAAACCCTATTTTTATTAGATATTTATTGACTTTATAAATTCCAGTAAATAAAATGATAAAAGAAGCGAAGGAGTCGCTTTATGTTGAAAAATGATTACGCTTTTGTAGATACTAGAGAGCCTTTTATTTTTCAATAGACTTGATCCGTATATGAGTTCTCCGAGCCTGCTTACCTGGGACTTGGTAGTTATGGTTAATGGGCCGGAAGGGTGTGTATGGGAAACCTGCGCACCTCCCACTGCGGAAAGGAGAACACTACCTGATTACCACACACGGTAGATGATGCTTTTCGCATAACCTGCCGTTTTTTATTGGTCGGGTGTAATAGCCTAACAACTATTTACGAAAAAGACCATGAAAAGGTGGTAACTGATATGGAGATTATCTGGCAAGGGATAATTAAGGCCTGCGAAATGCTCTTGCAGGGAAACCGTGAAATCATGCAGGTTACAGTGCTAACTATTAAGGTTTCAGGTCTTGCTACCCTGATCAGCGTTATAATCGGGCTCCCTGTAGGTGTATTTTTAGCTTTATCCGTTTTCCCGGGGCGGAGGCTCTTGGTCAGCCTGGTTAATTTCGGGATGGGTCTGCCGCCGGTTGTGGTGGGATTATGGGTGAGTATTTTCCTCTGGCGGAACGGTCCGCTTGGTTTCCTCCACCTGATGTATACGCCAACGGCTATGGTACTGGCCCAGGCCATTATTGCCTCACCTATTGTAATAGGCTTTACCATCGCCGCCATCCAGCAGTTAAATCCCAAAATAAGGCTGCAGATAATTGCCCTGGGGGCTACCTGGTGGCAGACCCTCCTGTTCCTGGTGCGCGAAGCCAGGATGGGGCTCCTGGCGGCAGTGATGGCCGGTTTCGGAGGGGTTATCTCCGAGGTGGGAGCCTCCATGATGGTCGGAGGCAACATCAAGGGAGAAACTTCGGTCTTGACTACCGCGACTGTATTGGAAGTCTCCAAGGGCAACCTGGATGTGGCCATAGCTATAAGCGTAATCCTCCTGGCGCTTGCCTACGGTGTCACCTTATTTCTCACCATCCAACAACAGAAGAGGCCTGTATGAGCAATAATAATATTATAGAAGTAAAAAATTTAAACCTGACCAAAGGGAGAAAAAAAATCCTTGACATTGAATACTTCTCTCTTGAGGAAGGAGAAGCGGTAGCCCTGATTGGCCCAAACGGGGCCGGTAAGAGTACATTTATGCAGGTGCTGATGCTTTTGCAACGGCCTACCGGAGGAGAGCTGTTCTTTAAAGGGGACAGGGTGGATTGGAAAAAACCTATTGCTTACCGCCGCCGCATGGCCATGGTCTTCCAGGAGCCGCTGCTTCTGGATACCACTGTTTATCATAACGTGGCCTCCGGATTGAAGCTGAGGGGTTTTAAAGTGGATACCATCCCGGCCAGGGTAAGTGAATGGCTGGGGCGCCTGGGAATCGCGCACCTTGCCGAACGCCAGGCGCGCTATTTGTCCGGCGGCGAGTCCCAGCGGGTGAGCCTGGCCAGAGCGCTGGTCTTAGAGCCGGAGGTCCTTTTCCTGGACGAGCCTTTTGTGGCGCTGGATGTTCCGACCAGGGCTGCCTTGACTGCCGAACTCGCCCGCATCTTGCGGGATACCCGCATAACGAGCGTGTTTGTGACACATGATTATAGTGAGGTGCCCCTACTGGCTGAGACCGTGACAGTCCTGGAGCAGGGGAGGATCATCCAAAAAGCTTCTCCCAGGGAGATTATGACCAGGCCGGTTAGCCGTACCGTGGCCTCTCTGGTAGGGGTTGAAAACATGATTCCAGGTAAGGTGGTAGGGACTCAGGATGGGGTAGTGTTGGTGCAGGCCGGACCTCATCGCCTTAAGTCTTTAGCGGCTGTCCCGGTCGGAACCAATGTTCTAATTCTGTTACGACCGGAAGACATTAAAATTTTTAAAGGGGTCTCCCGCCATGGGGATAATAGTTTTGGCGGCAAAGTTTCCGGGCTTTTACCACACAACTACCTGTATAAAGCTGTAATTGACTGTGGTTTTCCGGTAATCGCCTTTGTGAACCCGGAACAGGTTATGGGTGGAGAAGTGCTAGCTGATAATGAAATTACGGTCCAGTTCAGTCCTGATAAAGTACACCTGATTAAACAGTAAGATTAATATAAATATGGGCAAAGCTAGCTCCAAGGGCCTTTGGCGCGGCGACACATAGGAAGGGAACAAAGCAATATGGGTACCTAAGATGCTTAAGCCAATATAGAATTATATGACAAGTCCTCCTTAATAAGAGGAATTTTTCTTTTATAAAGACGATAATAGATAGAGCCCATCATATCAAAAGTGAAGTGTGGTGTAAGCAGTATTTCCTGGTTGCATTCATCGGGTTTGACAGGTCCTATATGTAAAATATGGCATATCGCCCTATAGCTCACTTTTTACAAATTATTACTTGTAGCATATAATTGTCTTATACAAAAAGCTAAAGGAGGTCACCGCAATGAGAGAATTAATAAACAGAAGCTTACGTGCTGCTAAAAATTATTCTCTTTGGGACTATGCTTTTTTGAAAACCACACTCCTTTCTTTAGGCATCCTTATCGGAGCTTATTTCGCTAAATTTTTCTTAAGTCATATGTCCTTGCTATTAAGCCCCTTAATTGAGTTTGAGCCATACCCCCTTATTAATATAAACTAATATTAACGGAGGGGTATGGATGAAACGTAAAAGATATCCTCAGGATTTCAAAGAGCAGCTTGTTAAAGAAGCC
>NZ_QFGB01000063.1:0-25254 GCF_004369245.1 Pelotomaculum sp. FP
CGCATTCTCATTTTAAAGGGGTTGTTTTGTGTTAGCCATGACTTTTGTATCTACTATGAGCAGATCGGATCATTTCGCTTTGATACTATCTTGGGTTTCTATCCACCGCGGAGCGGTTTCGTTCAATGCCGCTTATGGGGAGCTCCCCATAAGCGGCATTCGGCAGCCACCAACATGCACCAGCTAACAGGCGACTTCTACACCGTGGGCGAGATTTTAGGCCACACCTTAAACGGCATCGGCATACAGTTGGGTTTGTCCAGCAATCTAAATGCGGTCACGGAGCGGTATGTCGATGTGCGGCTGGAACGAAAAAAAGAAGTGCTTGCCCCATACCATAAGGCGGTACACCAAAGCCACAAGGAACCTTCCCAACCGGAGAAAAAACGGCGCGGCAGGCCCCCGAAAAAGAACCGGGATATGGAACGGTAACACCGTGAAAAGTGTTATCGTGTTGCAATATTGTTATCAAACCTTACAAAGCGACCCCGTAAAATCTTATGGGGACGTATAAGAAGAAAATGGCGAAAAGCCTGTTATATAAGGCTTTTCGCCATGTGGTTATAAAACCTTATACGGCTTTGTGAGGGCAAAAAGGCTGCGGAAAGTAATTAAAAAATAAGTGTTGACGGTTGTAAGCTGCTGTAAAATCGTTTGACTTGTTCAATACTTAAGATCCCGCTATTATAAAGATAGGACTCCAGCCGAACGAGGTGTTTTGAGTGAACTGCACAGGTCCAATAGGCTTTTTTGATTCCGGCGTAGGAGGTCTTTCTGTGATGAAGGAAGTCCGGCGCCTCCTGCCCGGGGAAGACATGATTTATTACGCCGACTCAATTTACTGTCCTTACGGTGGAAAACCGCCCGTGATCATACGCGACAGGGTTTTTACAATCTGTGATTTTCTTATCTCCAAAGGTGTAAAGTTGATTGTAATGGCATGTAATACAGCTTCAATCACTGCCCTGGATGCGGTTAGGGAGCGTATCACTGTTCCCGTCGTTGGGCTCGAGCCGGCTGTAAAGCCGGCTGTAGCCGCAACCAAAAATGGAAAAATTGGAGTTTTGGCAACCGGAGTGACGCTTGCAGGGGAAAGGTTCCATTCGTTAGTAGAGCGGTTTGGGGAGACAGTTGAGGTTTATACCCAGCCTTGTCCGGGTTTGGTTGAACTGGTTGAGGTCGGTAAGTTGGATAGCCCTGAAACCAGGACTTTACTTGCCCGCTATCTGGACCCGCTGCTGGCCAGAGGGGTTGACACCATTGTGCTCGGCTGTACGCATTACCCCTTTCTGAAGCCGCTTGTGCAAAAGATGAGCCATAGCGGGGTCTCTGTTATTGATTCTGGAGCCGCAGTTGCCCGGCAAGTTGCGAGACTGTTGCAAGGCGGTAATCTCGCTGCGGATATAAGGGCGTCCGGCCGGGAGCATTTCTTTACGAGCGGTGAGCAGGAGGAAGTGCAAAGAGTAGTGCGCTTATTATGGGGGAATCGCAAGCTGGTAGTGGAGCAGGTTAGACTTTAAATAAATGCCGGCCCTTAAGGGCCGGCATTTATTTAAAGCGATTAGATTGTACCTTTTTCTGGTAATTCTTGTGCGGTTGGGCCGGCTCTTCATCAAGTTTGATCGTCTTGATAGCCTCGTAGATCAGTACCGGCTGACCATTTTCAACTCTAATTTTCATGTCGCCCCACCCCAGTTCGCGGATAAACTGTATGATCTGCTTTTCCCTGCTGCTTAGGCAGTGTACCATAACAGTCCCTTCTCTCATTGTCAAGTTCGTATAAATTAAATATAATAACTATACAAATAATTCTGTATTGGAGCTGAATTTCCTGCTTGCTCATGAAAAATTTATATTTTTGTACAATATTACAAACATAGATGCAGCGGTGGAAGTCATTATTGTTGGGTTTAACCAAAAAAAGGACCTATAAGCATTTAATACCCAAAATCTACTAAAATAAAAGGAGAAAGGAAACCTGCATGGGGCCTGCTGCTAAAGATGCGGCAAAAAAGCAAGGTATTTCCGGGCCGGACAATAGACGCCGGTCTTTTGTGCGACTATTCACATGCTTTATGTCAAAGCAAGGGTTAAAAAACTAGACAGCTATAGTTAATTACGTATTATTCAAAGCTTTTTTAATTATAAACGCTATTTTACATTCTATTCGAATATGGAGTAAAATAGAGTTTAGGCTTTATGAATAATACTATCGATTAAACCAGAAAAGGGTGAACCTGCTGAATAATGAATGGTAACTATAAAATAATTATATTGTTTATATGCGTTTACCTATTTACACTGCTGCTTACTCCAACGGAAATCCTCCATAATTCCTGGGCGGAGCCGAACGAGACGATTCGTGTAGGCGTTCTTGCAGGCGAATTGAAGTCCGAACAGGATACACTGTTGCTCTCAGCTTACGAGCAGATCTTGAAGGAAGAGGGGTTCCCCTGCCAGGTGGTCAAACCTGGTGACCTGGTTAATAGTGCAGGGGAAATTCAAATTAATTATGATGCCTTGATAGTCCCCGAAGTTATCAATGCGACTATGCCTGAGGACCTTTCTCAAGCTATAAGTTCCTATGTCCGCAGCTATGGGCACGACGTCTTGCTGGTCCTGGATCCGGCCACAAGAACAGCCGGGGGGGAACTTCGCCAGGCAGGACTGTTGTCGGAATTAGCCGGAGTCAAGTATTACCAGCAAGCGCCGGAGGACCAGCAGACAACCTATTCCGGTTTCTGGTATTTTTCTTCAGCCGGCAAGGGCCGTGAATGGGGGATAACACCCGGGAAACTGGATGGAGACAATGCCGTCAACAGCTATTCCTACGGGAAGCTGAAGTATGAACACGCCAGAGCTGTTAACCAGGATGCCGATATTGTGGCCTTTGACCGGGTGGACGGCTCGGAAGTGCCGGTTATCACAGAAAAGCAGTATGGCGGCGGGGGAACCGTAGTATACGCCAACCTGCCCCTGGCCAAGTACAAGTTGCGCTCGGATGACCTCGCGATCAGGTCTGTTCTTCGCAGTTTCCTAATTAAGAAGGCGCGCCTGCCTCGCCTGGTCAACAGCCCTGGTGGGGCGGGAGGATTAGTCTTCAACCTGCATGTATGCAGCGGCGCCTACTTCAAGGCCTTAACAGTTATGATGACGCAGGGTATTTTCCAAAAAGAACTTCCTTTTTCCATACATATTACGGCCGGTCCGGATACTTATAAACTGGGCGATCATATGGGTTTTTCGGCTGAGGACAAGCTTAAGGGGCGACCGCTCCTGGAAATGCTGCAGGATTATGGTGAGATCGGCTCGCATGGTGGCTGGGCGCACAACTTTTTTGCCTATAACATGCAGTACCTGCCACAGGATCAAGTCGTGGAACTAATCAGGTGGAATTCTGAGGCGCTGGAGGCGGTTACCGGCAAAAAAGTTGTGGAATACAGCGCCCCCGGTGGTAATCACCCTTACTGGGTTAATCAGGCGCTGGAAGAAATGGGGGTTAAAGCCTATTATTTTGCTGGCGACACCGGTTCCAGCCCCACTCAGCCGCTACTGGATGACAAACCGACTGATGGAACAACCTGGGCCTTTCCCATTACCCCTTACCGGCAATTTGCCTCCCTTGAGGAGATGGAAAGGGGACATGTGTCCCCAGGGGAAGTCAAACAGTGGCTGGAGGACCTGGTAGAATTCTCAGCGCAGGAAAGGTCAATCCGCATGGTCTATACGCATCCCTCATACGTGCCCTTTGAACTGGATGCAATGCGGGCATTGGAAGATAAAGCGCTTGCTGAGCAGGAGAAAGGCAGGCTAAGGGTTGAGCCGATGAGCCGGTTTGCTGATTTTCTCAACCGGCATGCCGCTACCAAGTGGCAGATTGAAAAACTGGAGGGCAACGGTTTTGCCGTCCATCTTGAAAACCCGGACGGATTGAAGGACATGACAGTGGCTGTATACGTAGGGGCTGACAGCAATCATGTCGTCATCGGTGAAAATATAACAGCCGTCCAGGAAGACGACGGATGGCTCTACCTGACAGTCAACTCGAATGAAGTAGAAAAACACCTGGAGGTGTATCAAGATTAAAAGGACGCTATGCTCCACGCACGGCGTCCTTTTCTTCCTTAAAACAAGCGGGGTGGCCAACAATGAGCTGATCACCGATGTACCCATAAAACGTGCGGTCGCCCGGACCTACAACCTGACCGCAGATCGAACAAGTCCTCTTTTCGTCCCTGGCGTTCAGAATTACCCCTTCGAGCCTGGAGGCGTTCCAGTTTGCTACAAACGTTTCCAGCGTACTCTTTAGAGGTGTCACCGGGGTGCAGGCAGGATGGAAGTACCTGCGTATGCGGTGGCCGTTTTCCCTGTAACGGTAGACGACAACCGGTGAATATGGCCTGATTTTTTGACGGCACTGCTGGCAGGAGCGGGTGTGGCTACCGTTGCATTTAAGAATGTAACGGGTTTCGGCAGGTTTGCGCCTGACCTTACGATCTTTCCAAAAGACTTGGCGTCCAGGATCTGCCCCTATCCATTTTTCAATAAGGCTGTAATATTCCCGGTAATTACGTTCAACCAGTTGGAGTTCAGGAGGAAAGCCGGCCTGGACCGCCTGGGTATGGAAAAAATACTCTGCGAGGTCATGGGCAAGCCCGTCCATTTTTCCTATATCCCAGGTGTAACCGCTCTCGGTCAACCAATGTTGAAAAGTATTGAAAATATTGCCGGAGCACACCACCAGCCGGTCATTTTTCTGTACGCCTGCCTTTTCCATCAGGCCGGTTAGCTGGTTGCATGCCTTTTCCTCAAGGCTGAACCCGTCATCCCAGGTCAGGGGCAGGGCCGTGGCAAATATTTCTCTTGACTCCTCGCATACAAGCACCAAAACTTCTGAAAAAGCGCGACAGCCGCCACCGGCATCCTCAACATGCCATTCTTTCACAAAGCCAACTCCTCTTAAGTATTATTCTGGAAAAATCTATGCCGCCTTTGTGTTTGTATTTTTAGCCATTGATTATTATACAACACCTTCAGGAAAAGGACATAAAATATTTTGAGTGATAGAATGTAAAAACATGGTACTTTTGCAGGAATGCTTGATTTTTTTGTAAAATAAAATTATGTCTTAAAGAATCGATATATCAATGAATGAAATAATGTGTTATAATGTCCTTACTATAATTTAGAATCCAAGGTAGGAACTGGGGTAGTTATGCCCTGTTATTTAAATTTCATATATGCATGGGGAGCTGGGTAATCCGGCTGAGAAAGAACAGTGCGTTCTGACCCAATGAACCTGAACTGGGTAATGCCAGCGGAGGGATGCTGCTTTTCTATTTGGATCGTTAGCCCTTTGCCTTCTTCAGGTAAAGGGCTGTTTCTGTTGCGAAGGAGGGGACGCTGTTTCTATACAAGAAATAAGCGAGGAGGTCTAAAGGATGAAGACAAAAGTGGCATTAACAATTGCGGGTTCCGATTCATGCGGCGGAGCAGGAATACAGGCAGACTTAAAAACATTTAGCGCGCTGGGTACTTATGGTATGAGTGTGATTACGGCAGTGACGGCGCAGAATACCACGGGCGTGGTTGATGTCAGGGAAATGGATGTTGATATTGTCAGAAATCAGATTGACTGTTTGTTTGCTGACATTGAAATTGACGCGGTAAAAATCGGGATGGTGTCAAACGGTGAAATCATCAACGTCATTGCGGCTTGTCTGAGGGCGCATAAAGCTGTGCATGTAGTTGTGGATCCGGTCATGGTTTCCAAAAGCGGTCATCATCTTTTGCGTCCGGAAGCGAAAGAAGAGCTGGTAAAAGTGTTGTTCCCCATAGCGGCAGTTGTAACGCCAAATATTCCCGAGGCAGAGCTGATAACCGACGATAAGATCGCAAGCCTCGAGCAAATGAAAAAAGCGGCCCGTAAAATCTACGAATTTGGACCGGGCTGTGTAGTGGTCAAGGGGGGCCATCTTACAGAAGATGCGGTAGACGTGCTTTATGACGGCAGCAGCTTTAAGTACTATAAGGGGACGAGGGTAGACACAAAAAACACGCATGGTACCGGGTGTACCTTTTCATCGGCGATAGCGGCTCACCTTGCCAGGGGGTATGCAGTGCCGGAAGCGGTGTCGCTGGCAAAGGATTATATCAACGGCGCAATATTGCACGCAATAGAACTTGGCCGCGGGTTTGGACCGACCGGCCACTTTTATGACTTATATCGAAAGGCTGGTATGTTCAATGAATAGAGAAGGTACAGTGGGGGGTCTTAACCAGTTTGCCCTTTGGTTTGGCGCAGCCGTGTCCCTAGCCGAAATTATGACGGGCAGCTTAATTGCGCCCCTTGGCATCAAGGAAGGGATAGCGGTAATCCTGGCAGGGCACCTGATTGGCACGCTGATCCTGGCATTGGTGGGTATTATTGGTTTCAGGGAGAAAAGTCCATCCCTCAAATCGAGCCGCCTGTCTCTCGGCCGGTATGGTTCGTACATTATTTCAGTGTTTAACATCATCCAATTGGTCGGTTGGACTGCCATTATGTTGATCCAGTGTACAAGATCACTGCAGTCTATCACAGGGAGACTGTTTGGTTTTGATAATTTCACTGTACTGGTTATAGCTATTGGAATTCTTGTGGGGATTTGGGCGTTTAACGCACACCGGGGAATTAATCTGATTAACAATGTTGCTGTAGCGCTCTTATTATTACTATGTGTGTTGATGTTAAAGGCAGTATTGCAAGGAGGCGAAGCGCAAGAGCTTGCTTCCAGTATTACCTTTGGCGCAGCGTTGGAATTAAGCATTATCATGCCTTTGACGTGGCTGCCGTTAATCTCCGATTATACCATGCTGGGCAAAAGCAAGGCAGGGAGTTTCTGGGGCAGCTTTGGCGGATATTTTCTGGGCAGCTCCTTTATGTATATCATTGGCCTGTTGTCCGCGACATATGCGGGAACGCCGGATCCCATAGGGGTTATGGCCGGTTTGAACCTGGGCATATCAGCTGTTTTTATCGTGATCTTATCAACTGTCACCACAACCTTCCTTGACGTATACTCCGCGGTAATGTCAACAAGCAATATCTCACCCGGCGTTTCAAGGAAGAACCTGATTCTGCTTTTTACAGCCCTGGGTACGCTGCTGGCAATGTTCTTTCCTATGGAACAGTACGAAAATTTCCTTTACATGATCGGGTCCCTATTTGCGCCAATATTTACAATTGTGTTAATGGATTATTTTATCTATAAAGATAACCGCTCCATGGATGCTTTCAATATTACTGGTTTTGTCGCGGCTATAACTGGTGTAATCACCTACTACACCGTTGCCGGTATGGATTTATTAATCGGCTCGACGATTCCAGCAATGGCAGTTACCGCAGTGGTATATGTTTTAATGCGGTTAATTATAAAACAACTTGTTTTGAAAGGAGATAAATATGCTAAACAAAATTGCTAGCGCTATCAATACTGTCAGGGATAAAACGCCGCTCGTCCAGGCTATTACAAACTATGTAACAATCAATGACTGCGCCAACATCCTGTTGTGCTGCGGCGCCTCGCCGGCCATGTGTGAGGTCGGGGCCGAGGTGGAAGAATTTGCCGGGTTTATATCCGCCCTTTATATCAACCTTGGGACCTTGACTGAAGAGCAAAAAGTCGCCGCCGTGCTGGCAGCCAAAAAGGCCACAGAGCTGCAAAAACCGGTCGTGCTGGACCCGGTTGCCTGTCCGGTCATCACCCGGAAAATGGATGTCTCCAGGGAACTCCTTGAAAACGCGAAAATAACTGTAGTTAAAGGGAACATAGCTGAAATCAAGTCACTTGCAGGCTACAAAAGCATGGCCAGGGGGGTTGATTCTTTAGATGAGGGAGATGACGCAGTTGAGGCTTGCGTGCGCCTGGCCAAAAAATACGGGACGGTGGTGGCAGCTACAGGTAAAACGGATATTATTACGGATGGCGAAAGGACCTGCCTGATCCATAATGGGACTCCAATGTTGAGAATGGTAACCGGGACAGGCTGTATGGTTGGCGCCCTGGTCGCCGCCGCTGCCGGGGCTGTAGAGGATAAATGGGTCGCGTGCGCCGCTGCTGTTATGGCCATGGGGCTGGCCGGGGAAATGACTGCCGGTTCTATGGGAAAGGAACTTCCGGGTACCTTCAGGGTCAGGTTGTTTGATTACGTATACGGGATGACTGCGGAAGACATATTGAAAGGGGGCAGAATTGAATGCCTGTAGACTACAGTGTCTACCTTGTTACAGACAGAGGTATTCTGGGCGGCAGGGATTTGTTCAAAGCTGTGGAAGAATCGATTATTGGCGGGGCAAGTTTGATTCAACTCAGGGAAAAAGATATATCCAGCCGGGATTTTTATAATTTAGCTGTTAGATTGAAAGACCTTGTCAACTCGTACGACGTCCCGCTGATTATTAATGACAGGCTCGATATCGCCCTTGCCGTTGATGCGGATGGCCTGCACATCGGACAGGATGATATTCCTCTGCGTATCGC
This sequence comes from Pelotomaculum sp. FP, assembly GCF_004369245.1. Classification (NCBI taxonomy): domain Bacteria; kingdom Bacillati; phylum Bacillota; class Clostridia; order Eubacteriales; family Desulfotomaculaceae; genus Pelotomaculum; species Pelotomaculum sp. FP. The sequence goes on from NZ_QFGB01000063.1 coordinate 8,523, forward strand.
GAGAGGAATTATAGGTCCTAACAAAATAATCGGCTATTCCGTCTCCAATCTTGAACAAGCGCTGTTTGGCGAGAAAAATGGGGCGGATTACCTGGGGGCCGGCCCGGTTTACGCAACAGGAAGCAAAGCGGACGCCGGTTTGCCAATAGGGCTCGGAACCTTGAAAACGATCAAGGAACGCGTGTCGATGCCGGTAGTGGCTATCGGAGGAGTAGGTATAACCAATATCAGTGAAGTAAAAAAGACGGGTGTGGATGGGATTTCCGTAATCTCGGCCATCCTGGGGAACCAGGATATAGCTGAAGCCGCCAAAAATATTACCGAATTGTGGAAGGTAAAATGAAAAAGACAATTTTTGTTGATTTCGACGGCACAATAACAAAGGTTGATACCTGTGCGGCCATGGTCGAAGCTTTTGCCGCAGAGGGCTGGAAAGAAATAAATGAAAAGTGGGAACGCAAGGAATTGTCAACGCAGGAGTGCGCCAACCGGACTTTTCAGCTTTTCCGGGCTGGTATCGACGACATTGCCGGGTTGATGGAAAAAATGGAGATAGATCATTTCTTCAAGCAATTTTTGAGTGTCTGCCGGGAAAAAGGCTATAAGGTATTTGTGCTGAGTGATGGTTATGACTTTTGTATTGAAGCAGTTTTTAAAAAATATGATATAGAGGCTCTTTATTACGCCAATAAAATGGTGTACGACCAGGGCTTCAAAATAGAATGCTCCCACTTCAATGAATCATGCGGGAATTGCGGAACCTGCAAAACGAAACTGATGACGGCGTTAAAGGAACAGGGAAGCCAGGCCGTTTACATAGGAGATGGCTATTCCGACACATGTCCTGCTATGCATGCCGATGTTGTGTTTGCCAAAGGAGACTTATATAACTATTGTCTTGAAAAAGGAATCAAAACCATTCGTTATGAGACTTTTGCAGATATATTAGCTTACATTGCCTAAGCTAATATATCGCAAAATTGCTCAACTCTCATTACCAACCTCCATAATCCTGGCGTACGCGCCGTAACGGAAAAATTTCTGCCGAAATGCTTCAGTTGTCAAATGCAGAGAATCATAACGGCCAAGTATGACTTTAGCTTTTTTAGTATCGTATGCGGGTATGAGGCTGGCGCCATCGATAGCCCGGGCATGTTCATAGAGCTCGTTGGCCTTCGTATGATCCAGTGTTACAGATACTTCATACTGCTTGGGGCGGAATAATTGGTCATTAAAATAAGAAAAACTACGATCGCCGATACGGCCCAGACAGTACCTGGTTAGAATTGCTTTCCCGCCTTTTTTTAGAATAAACCGTTCCCGGGACATCTCTGATAAATCAAGCCTGCTTACTTTATATGAATTGTATGCAAAGCCGTTTTCATATACCTGTACAATGGCATAGGCGCAGGGAAACTGAACGGTTGCCGGAACTTCCACATACGGGCGGTTGCCGGTCATGAAACGGTTGACGCTCACATAATTGCGGTGTATATGCCCGCAAAAAATACCTTGTATATTGGGAAAGGACCGGGTAAGCCTCAGAAACTCCCGGCTGTTTTTTATACCAAACCACAAGTCCGGGCCGTTACAGGGATGGTGAAGAAACAGGAAAGCCTGCCGGTCTTTATTTGTTGTCAACATGCTTTCAATCCACTGCATCTGAACAGGATCAATGTCGCCCCAATTGTTATCCGGTTTACATGAGTCGATCAGCAGGAACAGATAATCTTTAAACACCATGCTTGTGTAAGTTTTTTCCCTGTTGGTCAGGTTATTTAGAAAGCCCTGTTCACCCAAGCCGGAATTTTTTGTGTATTTATCGTGGTTGCCGGGGCAAAGAAGATATGGTGTATCACCAAAGTAAGGCAATAGCTGATTCCTCAATCCCAAATACTGAAGGCTGCTGGCAGTGTCGGTGAGGTCACCGGTAATGACGGCCAGGTCGATATTCCTTCTCTTACTGTCCAGAATACACTGGCTTAAGAGAGGATTTGCATAATCCACAAGTTTACCAAAATATATCTCATTGATATCTTCTGCGACTTCTCCGTAGTTGATATGGGTATCGCTCATAACAGCAAAGCTGAACAGGTATTTCCCCTTTGGCGAAGGCAAGGTTGTAAAAGAATTGAGAGAACCTTTGACGCCGTTGCTTTCCACCTGGTACCAGTAGCGGGTGGATGGTTTTAGATTATACATTTCTAAATAGTGAAATTCTGAATCCAAGGCAAAAGTTTGTTTTTTGAGGTGTTTTGGCGTTTCTCCAATATACATGGAGGTATCCGCACGTTGTTGCGGGGTTACCCAGGTGATGACGGCATGTTGACTACCCAAGGTACAAAGTTCTTCGTTGGTAATTTTTGTACCGGTAGAATTTGTGAGTTTAATCTTTGAACCCATGTTCCCGTTTCTCCTCATTTTTTATTATTCTATTAACGAGGGTTACAGAATGTAAACAGACGCTGAACGGGGATTAAGCCAAGAGCGGGCTATTCAAAATAAAACCAGTTTGTAAATCAATGGCACTGGTGATAAACTACTACTTGGGTGATGAATATGAATCTAAATTGTGGTCTGATTGGTCTTCCAATGGTCGGGAAGACAACAATTTTCAACCTTCTGACGGGAGCGGGGGCGGAGACTTCCAATTTTTTAACCGGCAAAGCGGAAACCAATACCGGTATGGCCAGGTTACCGGACAGCAGGGTGGATCTGCTTAGTAGTATGTATAAGCCCCGCAAGACTACCTATGCTCAAATCCATTTCAGCGATGTACCCGGACTGGTACGCGGCTCAAGCCAGGGAAAAGGAGTGGGCAACCAGTTCCTCAACGCCATCCGCAATGTGGACATGCTTGCCCATGTGGTGCGGGCTTTTGAGAACCGGGATGTGCCGCATGTGGACGATGATATTAATCCTTTGCGGGACATCGAGACCATACATATGGAACTCCTGTTTGCGGATATGGAGATCGTTGAGAGAAGGATAGAACGTATTAAAGGCGGTAAAAAGGTCAAGAAAGAAAACCTGATCGAGCTCGAAGTGCTGGAAAAATGCCTCGGGGCACTGGAAGAAGAGCGCCCCATAGGCAACCTGGAGCTTACCGCCGATGAAAGGATGGTTTTGAAAAATTATAGTTTCCTGACTGAAAAACCTTTACTGCTGGTTATCAACATTGATGAACAGCAGTTTAAGGCACAAGAATACCCCTTCAAGAGTGAGCTTCTCTCCTATGCCGCAGAAAGGGGCCTGCCTGTCCTTGAAATAAGCGGGCGGATTGAAATGGAAATCAGCCAGCTGCCCGACGAGGACAAAGAGCTGTTTTTGGCAGACCTGGGTATCGCCCAGTCGGGAATTGACCGCCTGGCGCGCGCCGCCTACGAGTACCTTGGGCTGATCTCTTTCTTTACTGTTGGAGAGGATGAGGTGAAAGCCTGGACTATTCAAAAAGGGACCGACGCTAAACGGGCGGCGGGTAAAATCCACTCGGATATTGAGCGGGGTTTCATCAAAGCTGAAGTTGTCAAATACGCAGACCTGAAAGAGACCGGCAGCATGAGCAAGATCAAAGAAAGGGGCCTGTTCCACCTGGAGGGCAAAGAATATATCGTGCAGGATGGGGACGTCATAAACTTCAGGTTTAATGTTTAATTCTACATTTTTCAACATCCGGCTGAACCATCCATCCAAATTCAGCGTCAATATTGATAAGGACATCCTAAAAATCCTCATGCATTCAGATGTGGATGCGCATTAATTGCAACCTGGTTTTGCAGCCAATATTAATTTGAGGGTATCGCAATTAAATCGTAACACTGATAAAAATGCATACTGGCAGTGACAATGAAGACAAGAGTATTGCTCGAAAAGGCTTGACTTGCGGGCTGGGGGGTATCCGGAGCGAACGGAGCACCTGGGTGCGTTCCTTAGCGCGTGCGTTGCATGCAGAAAAGCTTAAATAGCGCGTAGTTACCGGATGGCTGTCTGTTGATGCGGTCGGTATGATGCTCTAGTTTTACTAATGGAGAATTGCGAAGAGAGCGGAGGATAACCCCCAGCCCACTACCCCAGAGGCTTTTCGAGAACCAGTTATGACCAATACCAATCATGGTGATAACTTGAACTTCCTGTTTATCTTTGAGTAAATACGCATGGTTGCAGAAATAATATCTGTAAATGCTTAAGAGATACAGGGAGGTCAACCATTGCCAACGCAAAGAAATGTGGCCGCGGCTATTCTGGAGCAACTGGCCGCTTGGGGTGTCCACAATGCGTACGGTCTGGTCGGTGATGATATATTCTACATCATGGATGCTCTGGCTCATCAGGATAAAGTGCATTTTTACCATGTCAAGCATGAGGAAACTGCCGCTATTATGGCTTCAACCCAGGCCAAGCTGACCGGCCAGGTGGGTGTCTGCATAGCTGACGGGGGTCCCGGGACGCTGCACCTGCTGAACGGCCTGGCGGATGCCTGTGTCGACAACGTCCCGGTACTTGCCATCACCGGCCAGGTAAACCGCCGGCAGATCGGCTCAAATGCCAAGCAATACATAGACCAGCAGTCACTGATGCGCCCTTTGGCGGCTTATTCCGCATTGCTATGTGAATCGTCAGCTTTACCCCAGGTTATGGAAAGTGCTTTCAGGACTGCAGTGGCTGGCCGCTCGGTAGCCCATGTCAGTGTTCCCATGGACGTACTCCCCATGCCTTGCGGTGAAGCTGCGATTCCGTACGCCCCGTATTTGCATACAGAACCCGCTTCATCAACTGAGGTGGTGCGAGGAGCCCAGGAAATCATGCGCGGGTCGCAGCGTCCGGTTATCCTGGTGGGAGCCGGGGGGCGTAAGGCAAGTGAAGCTGTTGGCGAACTGGCCTTGCGTTGGGGCGCCGCTGTGGTCGATACCCTGGCCGGTACGGGTGTGGTAGCAAGATCCCACCCCTTTTACGCCGGAGGTTTGGGTCATGCCGGCAGCCCGGCTTCGTCCAAAATTCTGCAGCAAGCTGACCTGTGCCTGATTGTAGGCGCCAACTGGTGGCCTCATGAGTATGTTCCAAAGAGTATACCGATTATTCAGATTGACATCAACCCTGCTAATGTGGGGTCAACCACCCCGGTTTCCTATGGCCTGGTGGGCGCTGCGGAACAAATTATAGAGGAGTTGATAACAGGCCTCGACGGTAACTCCAAACAGGAATGGCTCAAGTTTATACAAGACGAAATCTCCGCATGGCTGGAAGATTTGGAGAGAGAAGCTGCCGTCAGCGGCGCACCCGTTCACCCGGCCTTTTTAATGCGGGCCTTGCAGAATACGGCGCCGGACGATGCCATTATCAGTTTGGATACCGGGGATCATACGGTCTGGTTCGGGCGTGTTTTTCAGCCCGTCCGGCAGCAGGTGTTGCTGTCGGGGAAATGGCGGACTATGGGATATGGGCTGCCGGCAGCAATGTCGGCGGCGATTAACAGGCCCAACCAGAAATCGATTGCCCTGGTTGGCGATGGCGGCTTTGCTATGACCATGTCGGACTTTCTTACAGCAGTCAGGTATGACCTGCCTATTACGGTAGTAGTCGTCAACAATCATTCCCTGGCCATGGAAAAGAACAAAATGACGGCAGGCGGGCTGGTACCGGAGGGGACCTTCCTGCACAATCCTGACTTTGCCAGGTATGCTGACGACTGCGGTGGTTTGGGCCTGAAAGTCTCGCACTCTGCCGACCTTGAGCCCGCTCTCAAAGAGGCTATAGAGAGCAATCGACCGTCACTTGTGGACGTTTATACCTCCGACCTGGCGGTTCCCGGCACAACGCTCCTCTCCTAAATAAATCGCCTGAGGATAATGACCCCGCGCGGGTCTTTTGTTTGAAAGGAATAATTATGAGCCAAGGGTCCTATTTGCAATTAACAACCGGAGAGTTGGGAAAAAGAGCTAAAAATGCCGTTGACATGCTGGCCGACTGCACGGTGTGCGCTCAGTACTGCCGGGTCAACCGCCTCAAGGGGGAACTGGGCCTCTGCCAAGGGGGCAGGAATGCCGTGGTAAGCAGTTATGGCCCTCACTTTGGGGAGGAAGCGCCGCTGGTCGGTTCCAGAGGGTCAGGAACAATATTTTTTGCATTCTGCAATTTGAAGTGTGTTTTCTGCCAAAACTGCGACATCAGCCAATATGGTTATGGTGATGAGGTTTCTGCCAGGGAACTTGCCGAAATGATGCTGGAACTGCAGGAGGGTGGCTGCCACAACATCAACCTGGTGTCGCCGAGTCACTTTGCTCCCCAGTTCCTGGAAGCGCTTGTTGTAGCTGTTGACATGGGGCTGACAATTCCGATCGTCTACAACACGGGTGGTTACGACACGCCGGCAACGCTTGACCTGCTGGAAGGCATTATTGATATATATATGCCGGATATAAAGTTTGCAGATGATGACGCCGGGCGAAAGTATTCAGGCGCGGCAGGCTACTATACCGTAACCAGGCAGGCCGTAAAAAAAATGCACAACCAGGTCGGTGACCTGGTTATAGATGAACGGGGGATTGCCACCCGTGGACTGCTGGTAAGGCACCTGGTCATGCCCGGCAACCTGGCCCGTACTGAAAAAATCATGGAATTTATAGCCGAAGAAATATCCAAGGATACTTTTGTCAATGTTATGGACCAGTATTATCCGGCCTACAAGGCCTTTGACCATCCCGAATTAAACAAAAGAATTAGCAGAAAGGAGTATTCGGCGGCGGTTCAGGCCGCCAGAGAGGCCGGTTTGACCAGGCTTAACGGCGGGTGACAACCCCGCCAAGCGATATGGTGAACCGTAATTAATTAGTTAGAAAATCATGCCGCTATCGCGGCGTCACGTACCAACTAAGTGATGTTAGGCGCCATTTCAATTGCATAACGGCGCGTCAGCGCCGCACTTGGGCGCCTAATGTGGCTTTTGTGCGAATGAATTCACACCTACATTTGAGCACATTGTAGCGACCGAAATGTTTTCAAGGTAGTTGTAATGGGAGGGATTCTTTTGTCTATTAAAAGTGTTAGAAGAATAATGAGAAATATTGTTCTGGTATCCATACTATTGTCTCTGGTTGCGCCCCTTCAGGCTTACGCCTATCAGGTGAACGGCAACAACGTCACTGAGGAAATCATCACCCAGGGGGTTGTTTTACATAGCATCAACCTGAATACTAACGAGGGACCGCTGAACGTTTATGTCCTCAAAGCAGATCTCTCCAATCCTTACGTTAAAATTGATACGATCATCGGATCGGACGGCACCCTCAATAAGAACCAGTCAGTGCTGGATATGGCCAAGCGTACCGGGGCGGTGGCCGCTATCAATGGAGATTTCTTTCAAATGGCGGAAAGCGGCCGGACCATCGGTTTAGCCTATCAAGGCGGGCAACTGGTGGAGAGCCCCGCCTTGCGTAATGATATGTATGGATTTGGCATTACCGAAGATAAACTGCCGCTGTTGGAAATCTTCAACTTTACCGGCCAGGTGGTTACAGAAGCCGGTAAAAGTTTTCCGCTGGCCGGAATCAACAAGCCTGGTTATCTCTTGATGAACGGACTTTCATCTGATGTGGATGCTCTGAATATGTACACAACGCTGTGGGGTACCACCAGCAGGGGTAAAATATCCGGCCTCACCGGGGTAAAAGTTGCAGTGGTCAGGAACGGAGTTGTCCAGCAGGTCTTAACCGACCAACCGGGCGTAACGATCCCGCAGGATGGTTTTGTCCTGCAGGGACATGGCCTGGCAGCCCAATTCATAACCGACAATATGCCGGTGGGTACAAAAGTTGACGCCAGCTACTCGGTGGCCCCTCAGGGAGACAAACTCCTGGCTGCGGTGGGCGGACAGGCACTGCTGGTTGAGGATGGCCACCTGCCTGCCTACTTTACCCAGAATATTTCTGGTAAAGTCGCCCGGACGGCGGTTGGTGTATCAAGTGACGGCAAGACTCTCTACCTGGTGGCGGTTGAAAGGAAGGCTGCTGCCGACGGGACTATAATCAGCAGGGGTATGAGCCAGGAGGAGTTGGCTGAATTTTTGATTTCAATCGGGGTTTGGAGAGCTGTTAATTTGGACGGTGGTGGTTCCACCACCATGGCCGCACGGAGCCTGGGTGACTTCGAGGCCGGCCTGATCAATCAACCACAGGGTTCTTCCTTGCGATCAGTTGCAGATGCTATAGGCGTTTTTTCGACAGCGCCGCAGGGCAGTTTGCACGGCATGGCTGTAAGCGGGCCGTCGTTGGCTCTTGCCGGAACACAAGCTTCATTTAGCGCCAAAGGGTATGATGAATACTACAATCCTGTAAGTATTAAACCAGCCGACATAAAATGGTCCGCAACTCCTTCAGGTGATTTTACCGGTAATGTTTTAATACCTAAGCAAGGTGGTACGGTAACCGTGACGGCCAAGCTGGATAACGTACAGAGTTCGGTGAATGTGCAGGTTGTCGGGCCGGAGTCACTATTAAGTTTAGCTGTAACACCGTCGGCTATTACTGTTAAGCCTGGGGAGAAGGTTCCCCTGTCGGCAAAGGTGAATACAATTTATGGTGATACCTTTGATTTAAAATTCCAGGATGTCACATGGACCATCAGCGGTTCAATAGGTAAGATTGCGGATGGCAGCTTTACCGCGACAGATCAGGTTGCTGAAGGTGAAATTAAGGCCACCTTCCAGGGGTTGAGCACATCGATACCGGTTACTGTTAAACCGTCCTGGGTAGAACTGCAGGCCCTTCCAGAGCAGGAATCATCTGCTGGACTGGATAGCTGGATTCATGTTACGTTCCCTGCGTCAAGCGTATCAGCGCCGGCCACGATAAGGCTGGCTTATGCCGCTGAGACTACCGGGTTGCCGGCGGACTGCATCAACCTCGGCGCAATAACGGTAAGCCCGGCGCCTGGGGAGAAAGCTGATCTCAAGGCCCCCTGGTGGCTGAGTTGGGATTATCAACCCGGTACAATAACTGGCCGTCCGGCCATCCTGATGTGGGATGATTCCACTAAAAAATGGGAAGAGCAGCCTGCCAGGCTGGATGACCAGGGTGAGGTGAAAACAATTAGCGCCCGGGTATGGGGGTTTGGCCAACTGGTCCTGGTGGATGACCATAGGAGACTTCCGTCCTTCAAGGATACCGGCAAGCACTGGGCCGAAGCGGCCATCAACGACCTGGCGGCGCGCGGGGTGGCCAACGGTTTTCCCGATGGCACATTTCTACCCGGTCAGGCCGTAACCAGAGCTCAGTTTGTCAAGCTGCTGTCATCAGCCCTGCAGTGGCCGGCCGTGGAAAAGTTACCGGCCTTTAAGGACAGCATACCAGACTGGGCCAGCAGCGCTGTCGCTGCCGCGGTTGCCAACGGAGTCGTCTCAGGTTACCCGGACGGTACCTTTAGGCCGGATTCATGCATTACCAGAAGTGAGATGGCTGTTATGATCAACCGGGCGCTGGCGCTGCAGGAGACAGACGAAAAGCTAAAGTATAAGGATACAGGAGCAATTCCCGATTTTGCCAGGACTGCGGTGGCCAAAGCTACCAGCGCCGGTTTATTGCAGGGCGAAGGCGGCTTATTCAGGCCCAAGGACGGGGCAACCCGTGCGGAAACAGCGGTGGTGGTCAGCCGGGTGCTTAAGTTGTGGGTTGAAAAATAGAAAATATTTCTGCCTTACACAGCAGGAATATATATGCCTAAAGTTGAATCTTTATAAAAATTATTACCGTGTTAAACCAACAGGTGCCCGCTGGGGAGAATAGGGAATCAGGTTTAAGTCCTGAGCGGTCCCGCCACTGTAAACAGGAGCGCTATCGCTAGTTTGCCACTGGCAGTTTGCCGGGAAGGTGCGATGTGTGATGAATGTGAGCCAGGAGACCTGCCTGTTGTGTCCACGAACCCTGCTTTGCAGGGGTATCCGATGGATGATGGTAAAATCCACGGCCTGATGAGGCTGTGGATTTTTGTTTTTCCTCAGCTGATTCCAAGTTCTAACTATATTAGGGAGGTTGAAAAACAATGCTTTATCAAACCATCAATCAAATTGGAGACCTGGATCGCAAGGCCATGGAAGAGGCGCAGAAACGGCTGGACAGCTTAATCAAGCCGCCGGGGAGCCTCGGCGTACTGGAAGAGATGGCAATACGCCTGGCCGGTATTACCGGCAAAGCCAAACCCCGCGTTCAGGGGAAATCGGTTATCGTCATGGCGGGGGACCACGGAGTGGTCGACGAAGGTGTGAGCGTAGCGCCCCGTGAAGTTACCGTCCAAATGATGCAGGCTATGGTAAATGGTGTAGCTGGAATAGGGGTTCTGGCAAGGCACGCTGCTGCCAGACTGGTTGTGGTCGATGTCGGTGTTCTCACGCCCGCCGCCTTGCCGGGTGTTGTACAGCGCAAGGTCAGGGCAGGTACCGGGAATATTGCCGCCGGCCCGGCTATGTCACGGGATGAGGCAGTGCAGGCCCTGGAAGTGGGGATAGAGGTAGCCCAGTCCGAGATTGACGCGGGAAGCAGCCTCCTCGCTACAGGAGATATGGGGATCGGCAATACCACCCCGAGCAGCGCTATCCTGGCAGCCTTTGGCGGCTATACAGCTGAAGAGGCGACCGGCCGCGGGACCATGGTCAACGACGAAGTTATGAGACTGAAGATTTCCGCGATAGCCAGGGCGCTCGCAAAAAACCGGCCGGATCCGGAAGACGCCCTGGATGTTCTGGCAAAAGTCGGCGGGCTTGAGATCGCCGGTCTGGCCGGTGTGATCCTGGGGGCCGCTGCCAGGCGGACGCCTGTGTTGATTGATGGATTTATAACCACCGCGGCAGCCCTGGTGGCCTTCAAACTGCAGCCTAAATCCCGCGAATATATGATTGCCTCCCACCTGTCCGGTGAACAGGGACACCGCCTTATGTTGGACCTGTTGGACCTGCGCCCGGTGATTCACCTGCAAATGAGGCTCGGGGAGGGAACGGGAGCCGCTCTAACCATGAGCCTGGTTGAAGCTGCCACGAAAATAATGCGGGAGATGGCTTCTTTTGACGAAGCCGGCGTCTCCGACCTGGAAGAAGATAAAATACTGAAATAAGAACGCGGCGCCAGTAGCGGATGAAAACTAGTCAATGTGGGTGCGATCTGTATTAAATTTCAGATTAGTTATATTTTTAACTTGATATGGTTCTATTGTGTTATACTATTACTTACAGGTAGTAGTTAAGAAACAACTGCAGGATCCCTGCCGGAGGGAAATAAAATAAAAGCAGCTTTATACTGCTGAGGTGGTGAGCGCCGGTGAATTGGGTAGTTAAGCTAATTCTAAACAGTCTGGCCCTGATTATAGCCGATGCTCTGGTATCCGGCTTTGCTGTCAGAGGGTTTTTTTCGGCAATGCTCGCCGCGCTGGTCCTGGGTGTGGTTAATACTTTGATCAAACCTGTGCTGATTGTCCTTACGTTGCCCATTACTTTTTTCACCTTGGGGTTGTTTATCTTTATCATAAACGGCCTGGCCTTTTGGCTTGCTTCCTGGCTCGTGCCCGGTTTTACAGTATACGGTTTCTGGGGAGCGTTTTGGGGCGCCATCATCACCAGTATGGTCAGTTGGGTCTTAAACGGAATTTTTCAACCGGAAAACTAAACAAATTATTGCCAGGGATAACGGGTGGGGGGATTTTTTATGTTTCCCAGTTTGGGTATGCCTGAGATAATATTAATCCTGGTTATAGCGCTGGTAGTTTTTGGTCCCAAACAAATTCCCGAAGTCGGAAAGGCTCTGGGCAGAACCTTAAACGAGATCAGAAGGGCATCCATGTCGGGGTGGGATGAGGTGCTGGAGTCAGACAAGGAAGCCAAAAAAGAAGTGGAAGAAGAGACTACGCAACCGCGGACAACTGCTACAGAAGCCCAAAAGAAGCCTTAACTAAGGCGGAATAGGTTTTGAGGCTTTCAGTAATGGATAGCTATTTTTATATCTTAGTGAAGTAAAAATCAGGGGACTGCACAGCCTCCTGATTTTTTATGAATTTCTTGAAAGTTTGAAGTGAACCGGTTTGGCTAAGCGTGGAAGCCGGTATCGTAGATCCTGGTTGTGCTGGGGGTATGCTCTTCCTTGGGCAGAATCGAGAAATTTTCAACGATGAACAAGTACGCTAATGCCAGGAAGCTCCACATGCCGATGGTAATGAGGAATTCCCAGATACTGGGGAAATAGCTGCTGCCCACGCTCTTGGCCATTCCGGTGAACACCACATTCATACGGTTAAACACAACACCTACTACCACCAGGAGAGAAGCCGTTACAACCCCCCACAGCTTGGTGCGGATGGAAGGGATGGCGTACATGAAAATCGGTAACAGGATAAAGACGATCATTTCAATTAAAAACATGTTGCTCTCGTGAGAACCGTTGAAAACCATCCCGAACACACCACGGTAGTTGAGATCGATCATCTTGACGATAAAGTAAATGATCATCATCCACATGGTCACCTTGGTCATGCTTTGGAATACAGGCAACTCCGGATTCCTTCCATAAGCTTTGGCCGCCAGGGTGCCTTCAACGGTGACCATGGCCGGCCCCAGGAAGAAAGCGGACCAGACGAAGAAGAACGGGATCAGCATGGACCACCACAGGGGATAGAGTTTATCAACTGCAACGATATAGAGCGAACCCAGGGAGGACTGGTGCAGGCTGGGCAGGACGATGCCAAGGATCAACAGCGGCGTCATCATGTAGCCCAGGATCTTTTTCAAAGCGGGGAACTTCACCTTCTCGAAGAAGATGTCACCAAACTCCAGGACCTGGATTGTTGTGTAAAGTGAGATGCACCAGAACACTTCGAACAACACCGAGTGGAAACCCCAGTAAAAGAAAGGCCTCCAGAAGTTAAACCATCTACCGATATCCAGGAAGAGGCTGACCAGGGAGATAATGTATCCCAACAAGGAAGTTAACAGTGCGGCGCGAGCGATGGGCAGATACTTATCTTTATGGAGGACATGTACAATCAAGGCTGTGCTGAAACCGCCGCCCGCCAGAGCGATCCCGCATAAGAGGTCAAAGCCGATCCACAGGCCCCAGGGCCAATCATTGTTCAAGTTGGTTACCGCGCCCAAGCCGTAGATGAAACGGTAGAAGGCAGCCGCAACCGCGCCAAGTACAAATAGTATGAGCAGTATTCTAAACCATGTAATTCTAAAACTCCAGTTTCTTCCGTACACCTATTCTCACCTCCAGTATCTAAAAATAGTTCTTATTCCTTGGGATCAACGGGAGCGTACATTTCGGCTTCATTATGCCCCTCTTCTTTCGGCTTGGTGAAGAATCTCATTGCCGTAAGCAGAGCGCCCCAGCCGACAAAAATATAGGGAGTCCACTTGAGCACATCCCAGGTATAAGATGGTATCGATTTTTGCGTTGCATTGGTGCGGAAACCAAGCTGTTCAAACGGTACGTCTGAAATATACATCCAGGATGTGCCGCCGTATTCCTTTTCCCCGTAGATTTGATTGACGTAGCCGGGATTGCTGTTTATTCTCTGCCTGGCCTCGGCAAGGAGCTCTTCCTGGTTGCCGTACTTCAAGGCGCCGGTGGGGCAGGCGGTGATACAGGCGGGCCGTTCGTTCTCCAGCAGGCGGTCGTAGCAAAAACGGCATTTTTGGACGTACGGGAACGTTTTTTCATACTGGAACTTGGGTATGTTGAAGGGACACGCAATCATGCAGTAGCGGCAACCCACGCAGTAATCCTTGTCCAATTCGGTGGGTTTATAAATAACCGCGCCTTCCTCGGTCTTTTCGAAGGAATGGGTAAAGCAGGCGGACTCGCAGGCCGGCTCGTTGCAGTGCATGCACTGCCTTTTGACAAACCGCCACTTGCGCTGGTTCCCCTCGCCGACAATGTGGCAGCTAATCCTGGTCCAGGTATCGGAATCGAGATCGACGGGGGCGTCCCACTGATTTGTATTTTGGGACGTTTTAACGGGCAGGTCATTCCATGTCTTGCAGGCTGTCACACAGCTCCGGCAGCCGATGCATTTGCTAATGTCTACCAAAACGCCATTGGACATCTTTGCACCTCCTATTTCCGCTCGGACTTAATACATCGTAATTAAACGATAAAGCTCATCGGTTCTTTGGAAACACCCTTGATTTCCAGTACATGGACCGCGCAGGCAATGCATGGGTCAAAGGCCCGGACGATACGCACCAGTTCAATCGGGTTATGCGGATCTTTCACCTGTGTTCCCACCAGGGCCTCCTCGACCGGACCGCGCTGGCCGCGGTCGTCCCGCGGGCCGCAGTTCCAGGTTGTAGGCACCACAGCCTGGTAGTTCTCAATTTTGTAATCTTTGATGGTAATCCAGTGCCCCAGGGCGCCGCGGGACGCCTCGTGCAGACCCATGCCCGACCCTTCCTTGGGAATGTCGAAGGGTTCATAGCAGGGTTGGCCCGGCGCCAACTGGTCAAGCCATTCCTTCATGGCCGCTGCCACCTGGCTTGTTTCCAGTGCACGGGCGAAGTGCCTGCCCAAAACCGAAAATGCTTTATCTCCCAGTTCCATAACCTCTCTTTGTTTGTTAACGACCTGCCGCGACAGCGGGCCGACTTCATAGGGCATGCCGTCATAACGCGGCGCTTTGAGCCAGGAATAGGCGTCTTTTTTGCCCGGCGCCGGTACGGTCGCCCCATCCCCGGGATATTTGCCGGTCGATTTGTCGTCGTACCAGGAATATTTAACTTCCTCGGTAATCTTTTTAGGATCCATGGGCGCGTACTGGCCTTTGGTGTAGATACCGCGCCTGAAAAGCTGTTGTTGTCCATCCGGGTCCAACTGGTCGGTTAACCGGAAAGCGCCGTAGGCCAGCAGGTTTTTGCAGCCTGCTCCGATGGTGAACCAATCGTCATATGCGCCTGCTACAGCCAGGACATCCGGGACATATACGTTGTTGATAAAGGAAGTTATTTCTTCCAGGTAAGTCTTGAACTGACTAATTTTCTCCGGAGTGACGGTTTCCGTTATCCCGCCTGCCGTGTAGGCGGTAACGTGCGGCATTTTGGCCCCGAATACGGCGCCCATTTCATGCGCCTTTTTGCGGACGTCCAAAGCCTGGATATAGTGCTCCACGGCTTTGTCGTTGATTTCCTTGGGCAGCCGGTAGTCACCCTCATACCGGGGGATGAAAGGGGCGGTATCCGGACCTTTAACGTAATCAAGGGCGGTCAGATGGTAAAAGTGCAGGATGTGTGACATCAGGTAGTTTGAGCCTTGAATCAAGTTGCGCAAAATCCTGCCGTTGGCAGGCGGGGTGACGTTAAAGGCGTCGTCCAGGCACAAGATGGAGGCAGTACCGTGCGCGATGGGGCAGACGCCGCAGATACGCTGGACCAGGTGGCAGGCGTCGCGGGGATCCCGCCCTCTGGCGATTATTTCCAGGCCGCGGAATAGAGTGCCGCTCGACTTGGCGTCAATGACCCGGTCGTTTTCAATCTCTGCTTCAATTTTCAGGTGCCCTTCTATCCGGGTTACCGGATCAATAATAATACGTTGTACCACTGCTTCATTTCACCTCACTCAGCAAGTTTTCTGCTAGCTCTGTTCTTTTCCAAAAACTCTGTTTTCTGGGGATTCAAATAGGCTGCAGCAGCCGCTGTTTTGTTCGTTAAGGGATAAACGCCGTAAATTGGTGAGGACATATCGGGGAATGTCGGTTCTGAGCAGGCATAGCACGGGGCGCCGGCCTTGACACACCAGTTGACGTTGTTGTTCCAGCCGCGGGTGGGGCAGTCAGACATAGCCACAAAGCCCTTGCATCCCAACAGGGCCAGGCAGCCCTCATCTCCGATGAAACGCGCGAACCTGCCTGCGTCAAAATGTTCACGCCTTAAGCAGCTTTCATGTATTGGTTTCGGGAAAAACATCTTGGGCCGTCCATACCTGTCCAGTTCCGGGATCTGGCCATATGTCAATATATATACCACGGTGCCCAGGAAATGGTCCGGCTGCATCGGGCACAGGGAGATATTGATCACCTTTTTTTCGTCAACGATCTTATTTACTCCCACGACTCCGGTGGGATTGGGGGCTGCGCCGGGAATACCTCCGTATGATGCGCACTGGCCGGCGGCAATCACGGCCTTGGCCGCTTTACCCAGTACATTTACCGCATGCAGCATGGTTATTTCCCGCCCGTCCTTTTCAGCGATGGTACAATAAACACCGTCGTTGTTAAGGGGGATGGCGCCTTCAACAACCAGTATAAACTGATCCTTGTATTTGGTGGCGGCTTCGTCCAGGATCTCAGCGATGAGGTGGCCGGATCCGGCAGAAATATTCGGGTGATATTTTAAGCTGATAATATCGAGAAGTACTTTTTCAATTGCGGGGTCAACGCTGTTTAACAATGATACGGAACATCCGGTACAGCTGGCCCCCTGCAGCCAGATCACCGGGGGTTTGCCATCGGCTGCCAGAGCCAGTGTTCTCTCAAGATCAGGTCCGACAATTGTGAGCAGGCTTGCCCCCACCGCAGAGCTCATACATAGCTTAATAAATTCACGCCTGGTTAAACTCAAGTCCTTATCCCTCCCTGTAAATGAACTCAACCACAACCTGCTGAAGCAGGTTGGTTGTAATAGCCGCTAAAGCAGCTTAAAAATCTCCAAGTGTAAAATTATCAGGTTTTTGGTTTTCCTCTATATCTTGATTTTTTATATATTCCATAA
>NZ_QFGB01000064.1:0-23673 GCF_004369245.1 Pelotomaculum sp. FP
TGCAGGACTGGATTATTGCCTTTGACTATTCCTTCAACCTGATTAAAGAGTTGATTAAAGAAAAAGGGCCGGACCATCTCGTCCTGATCACCGACGCCGGGCAACCGGGAAATAACCCTGTACCGGGTTGGAAGTCGTTTATCAAGACGCTTTTAGCCCAGGGGATAAGCGAAGCGGATATCAACGTCATGGCCAAGGAAGTACCGGCCAGGTTAATCGGTCTGTAAACGAATGGATTCGGTTGTCCGTAAAAATATCAATATATAAAAGGGGTGTAACTAAATGGTGGATTTGAAGGAAAAGGTGATCGTAATCGACCCTGAAATGTGCACAGGCTGCCATTCGTGCGAAATGGCGTGTTCAATGAAGAATTTTAGTAAGTCTCATCCGTATTATTCAAGGGTCCGTATCAATGAGTTCCGTGAAGTCAATACTTTTATTCCTGTAACCTGCCAGGCTTGCGAAGAAGCGCCCTGTATCAAGGTTTGTCCTATGGGCGCCCGCTACAGGACTGAGAACGGCGCTGTGGTTACCAATGAGGATGCGTGTATCGGCTGCAGGGCATGTTCTTACGCTTGTCCCACAGGCGCGCCCGTTATAAATCCTGACAATGGTAAGACGATGAGCTGCGACAAGTGCGCCGGAGAGGAAATGCCCTGGTGTGTTAAGGCCTGCACAATGCAGGGCGCGCTCCAGTATGTCCCCAAATATATGGTCGCCAAAACTTCGGGTAAGAAACATGCATGGGAAATGAAAGAAGAATACAAGCCTCAATTAGCCAAGAACGACGACGAACCCAAGTTCAATTTTAGTTTTTCTTAAAAATAATCACTCAAACAAAGAGTACTGGTTGTATTATAAACAAATATAAGGAGGAAACAGGTATGCATGGTTGGGCAGGTAATAGACTGAGAGTTGACCTTACTGAAGGGACATATAAAGTAGAAAAATTGACGCCGGAATATTTACGCAGGTGGATCGGCGGCAGGGGCTTAAACTCCGATATCGTTTACCACGAAACCTGGGAAGGTATGGATCCCCTTGACCCGGCAAACCCGTTATGCTTCGCGGCGGGTCCGCTGACCGGTACTTTTGCTCCGCTGGCCGGCAGGACAACCGTCAGCGCCCTTTCACCGATGACCTGTTCATATAGAGGAACTAATGTCCATGGTCATGGTGATACCAACATGGGGGGACAGTTCTCCACCTACCTGAAATATGCCGGCTATGACCAGATCGTGGTTAAGGGTAAAGCTGCAAAGCCGGTCTATATCTTCATCGATGACGATAAAGTTGAAATCAGGGACGCCAGCCACCTCTGGGGACAAAAAGTCAAAGCGGCGACGAAACATCTCATTGAGGAGTTGGGAGACCCCGACGTTAAAGTTGCCTGTATCGGCCCGGCTGGGGAAAACCTGGTCAGGTTCGCCTGTGTGGTCAATACCTTCAGTTCTTCCGGCGGACGTACCGGTATGGGTTGTGTAATGGGTTCAAAGAACTTGAAGGCCATCGCAATCAGGGGCACCAAGCCGCTGACTTATGGGAATCCTGATAAATTTGCCAAGGAAGCCTGGAAGCTGCGGGAAGTCGTCCATAATTCCCCGTCGGCCATCAGGCGGCGGGAAGAAGGTACCTTTGACCTTTTTGACGCCGGCAATATTATCGGTATCAACGCGCACAAAAACCACAGCACAGGTTACATGCCCGGCATAGAGGAAACATACGGCGGTATCCAGTGGGCCAGTAAATACCTCTTCAGGAGAAAAGGCTGCTGGTCGTGCCCGGTTAGCTGCGGCCGCTACACCTACATCAAGGAAGGAAAATATGCCGGTTTCCACTGTGGCGGGCCGGAAATGGAGAGCGCCTGCAACCTGGGGCCTAGAATTGATTCCACTGATGTTGATGAAGTCAATATAATGTGCGGCATGGTAAATGACCTGGGCTTGGACAGCATCTCAGCGGGAGCTGCGCTTTCCTGGTCAATGGAGGCTTTTGAGAAAGGCCTGCTTACTAAAGAAGATACCGGCGGCATTGAATTTAAATGGGCCGACATGGAGACCTCGAAAAAAGTGCTCGAAATGATAGCGTACAGGGAGGGTTTTGGAAACCTGCTGGCTGAAGGCAATATCCGCATAGCTGAAATTATCGGACGTGGAACTGATAAAATAGTACCTCACTGCCGCGGACTGGAGCACATCAGCGTCGACCCGAGGATTGCCATGGGCTTTAGCCTGGGCTATGCGATGTCCACCAGGGGTTCGGACCACCTGAAAAACTACTCCTGCCTGGAGTTCCAGGGCTGCGCCATGAGCCGTAAAGAGTTGGTTTTGGACGCTTTGGGACCTGAATTAAATGAGGAGTTCTGGAAGGACTTCCCAAAAGAGCTTTATACTCTGACCACTAAACCCAAGCTGGTTTACTGGTCTGAAAAGAACAAGTGCGTCGCCGACCTGGTCGGCTGCTGCTGTCAGGCCATCGGTTCCTGGGGCGGCGCCGGTGACTGGCGCGCTTATACCCCGCTGTTCCGCGAAGCGACCGGGTTTGATATGACTGATGAGGAGATCTTCCTGGCTGCGGAGCGTGTAATCAACATTGAAAGAGCCAACTGGAACCGCGCCGGAAGCGCCCGCCAGGACGATACTCATATCGACAGGTTCTTTGACGAGGGAGTCGTAGACGGCCCGTATAAAGGCATGAAAATTGACCGGGCAGAGTGGGCCTGGGCGCAATCAGAATACTACAAATATCATGGCTGGGATGAAGAAGGTTTTATTACCCCGGAAAAAGCGACCGAACTTGGTATTGAGGAAATCATCCCCGACATGGAAAGCGGCCGCAAGCTGTACAGGGAATACCTAAGCAGAATCAATAATCAATAATTAATTGATTATTGAGCCTTACTGTCGGCAGCCTGAGCTTTTTGATTGGTCACTGTGCAATTAAAGGTCTTTGCAGGGCGAAAGGAACAGGCTGCCGGTATGCAAGGCTACATTTCAGCCAAAGGAGGTGTAATATTGCATACAGTTATTATAGGAAACGGGATTGGCGGCAATGCTGCGGCTTTCGGCATTAGAAATTATGACCGGAATGCTAAAATAACAATCGTCACCCGGGAAAACTGTCCTGAATACGAACCCGGCGCACTTCCTTATTATGTCGGCGGTAAGATACCAAGGCAGAATGTGTTTTTAAATAATTTCGATGACTATAAAAGCAACAATATTGATCTTATCGTACAAGAGGCTAAGGAGATTGACTCTGAACAAAAAAAGGTATATTTAGACCGCGGCAGTGAACTGACGTACGACAACTTAGTAATTGCCGCCGGCGGCGATCTGGTAATGCCGCCTATCAAAGGCATTGAAAAAGAAGGAGTGTATGGCTGCAAGGTCCTTGCTGACGCTGACGCCCTTTACGCCCGTAACGGTAAAGCTGCCGTTGTCGTTGGCTCCGGTCTTATTGGTATTGAAGCAAGCGAGGCCTTGAAAGAAAAGGGTTTTGAAGTATATTTGCTTGAATTGGCCGGCTGGATCATGCCGCGGACATTTGATGAATATGCAGCCAAAAAGCTGGAAAAAGGCCTGACTGAAAACGGTATTCACGTGTTAACCAACGAAAGACTTCTCAGCATCAATGGTGACAGTAAGGTGGATAGCGTCACGACAGACAAAAGGGAAATTCAGTGTGATACTGTCGTGCTGGCCATAGGTGTGGCGCCATCAACAGGGCTGGCCAGGCAGGCAGGGACGGAAATCGGGCTGACACGGGGTATCAAGGTCAATGAGAGGATGATGACAACCGTCCGGGATATTTACGCCTGTGGTGATTGCGCTGAAACGACGGACGCCATTACGGGGGAAAGAGTCCTTATCCAACTAAGGCATAACGCCCTGGAGCAAGGTAAAGTTATCGCTAAAAACTGTGCCGGGATACCCAGTGTTTACCCGGGAGCCTGGAGTATTACGAGAGCGCATTATTTTAACACGGATTCTGTATCTATCGGAAAAACGTTAACCGGTATAGCGGATCAAACAGATGTTGAAGTGATAGAGAGAGAATTCGGCAATGATTACTGCAGGTTAATCCTTAATAAAGGCAAGTTAGCCGGCGCCCACGCTGTCGGCAGGTTCGCCAAAGACATGGGAATTTTATTCGGGTCTATGTGGAGAAAGGATGATTTAGCTGAGCTTAGGGCTCAGTGGCAAAAGGTAACGTTGATTAATTCCTGCTACCCCTGGCACTATCGCGTAATTGGCCGGTATATGAACCTAAAATAAAAACGAGGAGGCTAAAAAAATGAGTGACAATAGACCACCATTTGCAAACCCTACTCCCTCTGGCGAAGCAGTGTTAGCGTTTTACCTGGCATGTTTGTGGCCTGTCGCTACTGGTATGGCTCCCCATAGTGCCGGTATGATTTTGGTTGCTCTGGGTTTTTGTGGTGCGATTGTACAAACCGTCGCCGGGATCATGAACATGAGAAATGGCATTGTATTGACCGGCAACATCTTTTTAACCTTTAGCGCCTTTATGTGGTACGGCTGTCTGGAACACCTCCTCATAGCACTAAAAATTATACAAGGTTCGACCGCCGTGGTGGACGGTATTGTGTTTGGGGTTATGGCCCTGCTAATGTTAGGTTGGACTCCTTGTTTTATGTTGAAAAATACCGTCGGTTCCTTATTTATGCTTGTAACAGATGTATTCTTTGTCTTTGCCTCCCTATATTTCTTGACCGGTACAAAGCTTTTCTGGGCTATTGCCGGTTGGGACCTGCCCCTGGTGATCCTCGCTTGTGTATGGCAGGTAGTCGGTTCTGTTGTTAACGAAATTTTTGGACGCGAAGTGTATTGGATGGGTAAGCCCTGGATTACAAAAAAGCCTGTTCCGGCAAGTAGCCAGCAAGTAAGTCTGGCGGCCAAGTAAATAGCTGAATAAGCGGTAAGGGTTAATGAGAATAAGGGGTATAACATGATGACAAAAAACACCGGTATAATTGCTGACATCAAAAAGTTTGAAACACACGACGGTCCAGGTATCAGAACAACAGTTTTTATCAAGGGGTGTTTTTTGAGCTGCAGGTGGTGCGCCAACCCCGAAACTCAGGAACCCTTACCTCAGCTATATTTTATTCCTAAAAGATGTAAAGACTTTGGAGCTTGTGTTGATGCCTGTCCGGCAGGAGCCATCAGCACGAATACGGACCATAAAATTGACCGCCAAAAATGCACATATTGCATGAAATGTGTGGAAGCATGCCCTTATTCCGCCTTCAAGCAGGTGGGTAGGATAGTGACAGTTGATGAAGTCATCGAGGAGGTTGAAAAGGACAAACCTTTCTATGGTTCGGATGGCGGTTTAACCATAAGCGGAGGTGAACCTTTATACCAACCTGTTTTTACCAAAGAGTTACTAAAAATAAGCAAAGAAAAAGGGATTTCCACAGTCCTTGATACAACAGGCTATGCAAAATGGGAAGTTCTTGAGGATGTCCTTGAGTATACGGATATGGTCCTTTTGGATATAAAGCACATGGATCCGGTAAAACACAGGGAATGGACCGGGGTATCAAATAAAAAAATTCTGGAGAACGCCAAATTAATAGCGGATAAATGTAAAACAAGAATATCGGTACCATTGGTACCCGGCTTTAACAACTCCCGTGACAACTTAATAGCAACAGCGGAGTTTTTAACGACAATTAACGCTGAATGGGTGGATATAGTTCCCTTGCATTCACTAGGCTCAAGTAAATATGAATTCCTTGGCATAACATCACCTTATACCGAAATTGGGGCAATAAGTAAGGAGGAAGTGATCAAGGCAAGGGATATATTTGCCCGGTACGGGTTTAAAACAACAATCGGGCGAATGATGTAGGAAAATTATTTTGGAAACGGCCGTGGCCTGCCCAAGGTATTAGAGAATATCCTGTAAGCTCCTGGGGTTGATCAAGCCTAAATTGAAGGGAGGGGCGAAAATATTGCTAGTTGAAATGAAGGTTTATGGTGAGATATCCTTTTTTATACCAGGCGCAAGGCATGGCCAGACTTTTAAAGTAGAGGTACCCCAGGGTGCAACTATCGGAATGGTCCTGGACAAATTGGGTGTTCCGAGGAATGTCTTTGGTTTGTTCCTGAACGGGCGGCATGTCACTGTTGACAAAGTCTTAAACGAAGGGGACAAGGTTTACCTTTTGGAAGCGCTCAATGGGGGTTAACCGCATAAGGCCGTATTGTAATTCAAATTGTTGATTAGTTAAATAAAAAAATGATAGGAGAATGTATAACATGGCAAATTTACGTACAAATTTTTTAGGTGTGGAAATAAAAAATCCGGTGGGGGTCACTTCATGTGACTTTGGCGGCAGCGCCTATTTAGCCAAACGGGTCATTGACCAGGGTATCGGCTGGCTGGTAGGAAAGACAGTGCATAAAATTGACGGACCGCACCGCTGGCCCAGGCCGTATTTTTATTCACTAAAACATTTTGGACCGGAATTAAGGGACAGCTGGGTCTGTAGCCAGATGTTCCACAATATGCCTTATGAAAAGTACATGGAAACAGAAGGCCCCGCGACCTTAAAGGTGTGCAATGATAACGACGTCCTTTTTATCGCCAGCGTATCCGGGATCGGGCTTGATTTAGAATCCTGGACCTCCCTGTGTAAAGACCAGGAGGCCATGGGCGCTAAAGTAATCGAACTGGACACCGGCGGCCCCCATGCTACCTTCGGAGCGGTGGAAGCACATAAAGATGTAGGCGCCCCCCTGGCCCTCGATCCCGACACTGCCTATACCGTTACCAAAGCCTGTGTGGACGCCGTGAAGGTCCCGATTGTTTTCAAAATGACCCCGCAGTGCGTTAATACGGCAGCACTAGCACTGGCTGTGGAGAGAGCCGGAGCAGCCGGTATTTCCGCAAACAACGCCTTCTACGGAACCTGGATCGACCATGAAACAGGCACGTTCTACGGTGGCCCTTATTCCAGCGGCGGCCTGATGGGCCGGGCCTGGCAGCTGTTCTCCCTGGCCAAGGTTCTTGAGATTACCGCTACTACCAAAATTCCCGTGATCGGGATCGGTGGTATCTTCACGTATGATGACTGCGTCCGCTACATGATGGGCGGCTGCAGCGTCGCCGGACTGTGCTCGGCGGTTTATTCCCGCGGCGTGGGCGTGCTGAAGGATTGTATTGAAGGCATGAGCGCATTTATGGACCGCAAAGGCTATAAATCGGTGGAAGAATTCACCAGGCTCTGCGTTGATGACTTCTCTTACATCAGGGATTGGCCGAAAGAAGAAGCCCCGATGCAATATCCATCACCCGTTGTTCCTAAGTTTGACTTAGATAAGTGCAAACGCTGCGGCACCTGTGAAAAACTATGCGCTTACGGTGCTGTGCATGTTGATAAAGAAAATGGTCCTGTATATAACGAACATTGCATGGGTTGTGCCTGGTGCCAGGGTCATTGCCCCCAAAATGCTGTCACAATGGTATTGAAGGATACCGGCGACTTGGTTTGGAACGGCAGAGGCTTACCGGAGCAATGGTGTAAATAGACTAAGAACATGAGGTTAATACCGGTGGATTGTGCACCGGTATTAACCTTAATGATTGTTATTGGAAAGAATTTGGAATGGCAACGGCAAGGACTTCGATATAAAGCCATTGCCATTGTTTTTTAGCTTGTCTAAAATTTCTCAAAGCACTGTTAATCAATCAGTGCTTGAGAAATTTTTTACTGCTATGAAAATAGTGTCCAACATAAGAAGCGAAACCCCAAAAAATGTGGGTGCGAATTGATACATAAAATATTTTGGTTTTATTGGACAATTTTCTTGGAATTATTTCTATCCAAGCAGGAACTATATCTTTAAGGTTGAAAAGAACTTAACGCAAAATAAATTTTTTGTAGAAAAAGAGCGAGGATGTTTCATGAATAATACGAACCAACTGGACCAACTCTGTATCAACACGATCCGTATACTGGCAGCGGAAGCTGTCGAAAAGGCGAAATCAGGACACCCCGGCATGCCCATGGGCGCCGCCCCTATGGCCTATGTGTTGTGGACCAAGTTTTTGCGTCACAACCCGGCCAATCCTTCCTGGCCGGACCGGGACCGCTTTGTTCTGTCGGCCGGGCACGGGTCGGCGCTGCTTTACAGCCTGCTGCATTTAACAGGTTATGATCTTACTTTGGAAGAATTGATGGATTTTCGCCAGTGGGGCAGCAGGACACCGGGCCACCCCGAGTATGGACATACCCCCGGAGTTGAGGTGACTACCGGGCCTTTAGGCCAGGGCCTGTCCAACGCGGTCGGTATGGCCATAGCCGAGCGCTTTCTGGCTGCCCACTTCAACCGGACTGGTTTTGATATTGTTGACCACTACACTTATGTGATTGCCGGTGACGGTGACCTGATGGAGGGGGTCACCCACGAGTCGGCCTCGCTGGCCGGTCACCTCAAGCTGGGACGCCTGATCTGCCTGTATGACGACAACCATATTTCCATCGAAGGGGATACCGAACTGGCCTTTACCGAGGACCGGGCCGGCCGCTTTGAAGCTTACGGTTGGCAGGTTTTGCGGGTAGAGGACGGGAACGATACCGCCGCCCTGGAGACCGCCCTTGAAACGGCGCTGGCTGAGCAGGAGAAACCCTCGCTGATCATGGTGCGTACCCATATAGGTTTCGGCAGCCCCAACAAGCAGGGTAAATCCGCCGCGCACGGTGAGCCGCTGGGTTCCGATGAATTAAGGTTGACCAAAGAAAACTTAAGCTGGCCTTCGGCTCCGGCATTTCATGTTCCGGACCAGGCCCTGGAGCATTTCCGCCAGGCATTGGAGCAGGGCAGGTCCCGCGAGGCCAAATGGCTGGACCTGTTTGACTCCTACAGAAAGGCTTTCCCCAAACTTGGGCAAGAATGGCGGCAGTGGCTGAGCGGCCGCATGCCGGATGGGTGGGACAGCGCTATCCCCGTTTTCCAGGCCGGCGAAAAAGGAATGGCTACCCGGGCGGCATCGGGCGCATTTCTCAATGCGGTTTGGGGCAGCCTGCCCAACCTGCTGGGCGGGTCGGCCGACCTGGCGCCCTCCAATAAAACATACATCAAAGGCGCCGGTGACTTTGCCGCCGGTTCCTACCAGGGACGGAACCTTCATTTTGGTGTACGTGAGCATGGCATGGGTTCGATCCTCAACGGGATGGCGTTGCACGGTGGCCTAATCCCCTACGGGGCTACTTTTCTGGTTTTCTCCGACTACATGCGCCCGCCCATCCGCCTGTCGGCGATGATGGGGTTGAAGGTCATTTATGTCTTTACCCACGACAGCATCGGGGTGGGCGAAGACGGCCCCACCCACCAGCCCGTAGAACACCTGGCCTCGCTCAGGGTAATCCCCGGTCTGACTGTCATTCGTCCGGCTGACGCCAACGAAACAAGCGAAGCCTGGCGCGCCGCGCTGAAGGTAAACGGGCCGGTGGTCCTGGTTTTATCACGCCAGAACCTGCCGGTGCTGGACCGGCAGAAGTTTGCCGCGGCAGACGGGCTATACCGCGGCGCCTATACTCTCAATCAGACAGGCAGCGCCAGTCCGGACACCATTATCATGGCCAGCGGCTCAGAAGTCCACCTGGCCCTGCAGGCTGCGGAAAGACTACAGGAAAGCGGTGTTGCGGCCCGCGTGGTCAGTATGCCGAGCTGGGAGTTGTTTGAGAGACAGCCGGAGGACTACCGCCGGGAGGTCTTGCCGCCACAAATAAAAGCGCGGGTGGCAGTGGAGGCCGGCAGCAGCCAGGGCTGGCAGCGTTATACCGGAGATAGCGGCGAAATTATCAGTATCGACCATTTTGGGGCATCATCCCCTGCCTGCACACTTTTTGATAAATTCGGGTTCACCGTGGAAAATATCGTTGAGAAGACTTTAAAGGCGGTACAGGCGTGTAAAAATGCTGTTTGAACTGATGGCGCCTTTTTATGACAAGTTCATGCAAAAGGCCGCCCTCGACCACTCCGGCTATATACCGGAGTGGTTGGAGCCGCTGGAGGGCAGTGAGGTCCTTGACCGGCGGTACCGGGAAAAACGCTGTTGGGCTGGCCGCCGCCGGCTGCAAACAAAACTGATAGCCTTTGTAGAAAGGCTGTTCGCCGAGCCCGCAACCTTTACCAGCCCGGATGTCATACAAAATAATAGCGAAATTTTTTTGCATGGTGATTGACTTTGACTATTCTTGACGTATAATATTACCAGGAGCAGGTTCTAATCTCAATAATATTTTTTAGGAATTCTGCGGTAATATTTATAACGCATTGAGGAGGTATAATGGAATGAGTAAAACAGTAGGCATCGACCTCGGCACTACCAACTCGGTCATAGCGGTGATGGAAGGCGGTAAGCCCACTGTTATTGTTAACACCGAGGGAGCACGCACCACGCCTTCCGTGGTTGCTTTCAAAGAGGACGGAGAAAGGCTGGCCGGCCAGGTGGCCAGACGCCAGTCAGTTTTGAATCCGGAAAACACGTTGTATTCGATCAAAAGATTTATCGGCCGCCGTTACACTGAGGTGGCTGACGAGCGCAAACTGGTACCGTACAAAGTAGCAGCCGGGCCTAATGATGCAGTTCGCTTTGATGTTAGAGGCAAACTGATGGCGCCGGAGGAAATATCGGCGCTTGTCTTACGCAAGCTGGTGGATGACGCTTCCAAGTACCTTGGCGAAAAGGTAACAGACGCGGTGATCACCGTACCGGCCTATTTTAATGACGCCCAGCGCAACGCCACCAAGGACGCAGGTAAAATCGCCGGCCTGAACGTGCTGCGCATCATCAATGAACCAACGGCGGCAGCCCTGGCTTATGGCCTTGATAAAAAGGCCAACGAAACGATCCTGGTGTTCGACTTGGGCGGGGGGACCTTCGACGTCTCGATCCTGGAAGTCGGCGATGGGGTTTTTGAAGTGAAATCCACCAATGGAGACACCCACCTGGGTGGTGATAATTTTGACAAGGCGGTTGTCGACTGGATCGCCGGTGAGTTTAAGAAGGATAGCGGGATTGACCTGCGCCGGGATAAGCAGGCCCTGCAGAGGCTGACCGAGGCTGCAGAAAAAGCCAAGATGGAGCTTTCCACAACCATGGAAACCCAGATTAACCTGCCGTTTATCACAGCCGACGCCAACGGTCCGAAACACCTGGAGATGAAGCTGACCCGGGCCAAGTTTGATGACCTCACGCGGCGCCTGGTTGAGCGCTGCCGTGGTCCGGTGTTGGCCGCCCTCTCTGATGCCAAACTGACCGAAAAGGACATTGATGAGGTAATCCTGGTGGGTGGCTCCACCCGCATTCCGGCGGTGCAGAAAATGGTGCGCAGCCTGACGGGAGGCAAGGACCCGCACCAGGGGGTCAACCCCGACGAGGTGGTCGCGATTGGGGCCGCAATCCAGGGAGGTGTCCTGGCCGGCGAAGTCAAAGACGTCCTGCTGCTTGATGTTACCCCCCTTTCCCTGGGTTTGGAGACCCTGGGAGGGGTAATGTCCAAGCTTATTGAGCGCAACACCACCATCCCGGTGCGTCGCAGCCAGGTATTCTCTACCGCCGAAGACAACCAGCCTGCCGTCGACATCAACGTGCTGCAGGGAGAGCGGGAAATGGCCCGTGACAACCGCTCCCTGGGACAGTTTAAGCTGGATGGCATTCCCATGGCTCCCCGGGGTGTACCGCAAATCGAGGTAACCTTCGATATTGACGCCAACGGTATTTTGAAAGTAAGCGCCAGGGATAAGGGCACGGGCAAGGAGCAAACTATCACCATCAGTGGTTCCACCAGCCTGGACAAGGGAGAAATCGACCGCATGGTACGTGAGGCCGAAATGCATGCCGCCGAGGACAAACAGCGCAAGCAGGAAATCGAGGCCCGCAACGAGGCCGACTCTCTGGCCTACCAGGTGGAACGGCAGCTTAAGGATTTAGGTGAAAAGGTCCCCGTGCACGAAAAAGCGCGCATTGAACAGCTTCTGGCAGATTTAAAAGCTGCGATTAAGGAAAACGCGTCCATCGAACGGGTCCGTGCTCTCAAGGACGAACTGCAGCAGGCGGCCTACACGGTTTCTCAGTCTGCCTACCGGCAACGCGCCGGAACAGATCCGGCAGGCAACCCCGGCAATCGCGCCGGTGACGATGCCATCGACGCCGAGTTTGAGGAGAAATAAACAACGCCCTGCGACTTGCGCCCTACGACAGACCGGCAGCCGGCCCGGCTGACGGTCTGTCAGTCAGGGGTGCGAAAGGACGGTGAAAGTTGAGTGAGCGTTTCTTTCCAGGACTATTATGAAATATTAGGCGTCAGCCGCACTGCCACGGAGAAGGAGATTAAGTCCGCCTACCGCAAGCTTGCCCGTAAATGGCACCCCGACCTGCATACCGGCAGGGACAAGGAAACGGCCGAGGAAAAAATTAAAAAGATTAACGAAGCCTATGAGGTCCTGAGTGATAAAGAAAAACGGGAAAAATACGACCGCCTGGGGGCTAATTGGCGGGCAGGCGATGATTTTCAGCCTCCGCCGGATACGGAGGGCTTTCATTTTTACACCGGGGGAGATGCTGGAGCGAGCGGTTTCAGCGACTTTTTCGAGGCAATCTTCGGCGGCGGTTTTGGGCGCGGCGCCAGGACCTCCAGGCGCGGTCCGGTACAAGGACAGGATGCGGAAAGTGAGGTTGAACTCACCCTTGAGGAAGCCTACCGGGGCGGACAAAAATCACTGCAGCTGTCCACGCGGGAAATATGTCAAGCCTGCGGCGGCCAGGGGCATGACGGGCAGTCTTTCTGCCCTCGTTGTGGCGGGACGGGGGTGACCTCGAATACTAAAACACTGGCTGTGAAAATCCCGGCGGGAGTTGCCGACGGCAGCCGGATTCGTTTAAAGGGCCAGGGTGGGGAAGGTCTCAACGGGGGAACCAGGGGAGATCTTTACTTGAAGGTGCGCATCCTCCCACACCCGCTCTACAAAGTCCGGGGAAGCGATCTGGAGACCGAGGTTACGCTGCGGCCCGAACAGGCGGCGCTGGGAGACCAGGTCTCGGTCCCGACCCTGGACGGAGCAGTGTTGATGAAAGTGCCTGCAGGCTCCCGCGCCGGCAGGCGAATGCGGCTGCGGGGTAAAGGTTTACCGCATAAAGGCGGGCGGGGCGACGAGTATGTAATTATAAAAATAGATATCCCTGAGCGACTGACGGCGGAAGAAGAAAAGCTGTACCGGCAACTGGCCGCGTTGAGGAAAGGGGTGTGAAAACTGTGAAGAAATATTATCTCCAGGTTTACCATCACTCTCTTTCCACAGGCCCGGAGGGGGAATGGGTCGATATAAGCAGCCTGGAAATCCACCCGGAGATAGCAGAAAGGCTGGCTGAACTGGGTATCGTGGAAATAAGGGAGAACCATATCCAGACCGGCCAGGCCACTCGTGTGCATAAACTGATGCGCCTGCGCTATAGCCTTGGTGTAAATGTACAAGCTGCGGCTATCATTATGGACCTGCTGGAACGAATTGAAGAACTGCAGGATAAAATAGAGCGACTTAATCGATGAGTCAGGCCTAAGACAGGGGACGTTCCTCTGTCTTATTTTTTTTATTTGCTGATATACCCCCTAAAAGGATTGGCTCATTCGTATATATTTGGTAAAACCGCAAAGGAGGAGAAAATCAAGTGAGGAAAGTCTTGTATGTAGTTGTTGTGCTGTCAATGGTGTTGATGCTGTCGGCTGGAGCCGCCATGGCGAAAAACCAGGACGGGGAAAAGGGCAACGCCGGAAAGGCAAAGGCTGCTGTTCAGAGTGATAGCACGCAGAGTGATAGCACGGTACAGGCCGACAGCGAAAAAAGTAACGGTGAAAGCAAGGTAACAGGCCAGGGGCACAAGTCCTATCAGGGACAGCAGTTGAAGGAGTTCAAGCAAAAGCTGGACGCCTGCCAAGCACAAGGGGAAGTAGAAGAGGACATTCCTGATATTAATGGGCACTGGGCCGCGGAAAGTATCAAGAAAATGAAAGCCATCGGCGTATTTGAGGGCTATGAAGACGGGACGTTCCGGCCCGAGGATTCAATTACCCAGGCTGAAATAACGGTCCTGGTGATGAGAATGGCTAACAAAGATACCCGGCAGGAAGATAACCAGTTAACAATTGAAGACCTTAATCTGGAAGACGTCCCCGATTGGGCCCGGGAATCAGTACAGGAAGCAGTGTACAAAGGAGTTGTTAATATTAACCGGTTCCATTCCCAGGTGCAGGCCGACCGGGCTCAGGTAGCAGTTCAGCTTGCCAAAGCGCTGGAACTGACCCCCGTCGATACGGAGGACATACCTTTTGCTGATGGCAGCCTGATTTCGCCGGAGGACCTGGGTTATATCATGGCCCTCTATCAAGAAGGGATTATTGTCGGCTCACCGGAAGGGAAGTTTAACCCCAACAGCGCCATTACCAGAGCTGAAATGGCGGTAATTGCGGAAAGGGTTATAAATCAGTCGGAATTGGCTCCTGATACTGAGCAGGACACGGAACAAAACACGGAACAGAATATGGAACAAAATACTGAACAAAACACTGAGCAAGACACGGAACAGAAC
The DNA here is from genome assembly GCF_004369245.1 of Pelotomaculum sp. FP. Lineage (NCBI taxonomy): Bacteria > Bacillati > Bacillota > Clostridia > Eubacteriales > Desulfotomaculaceae > Pelotomaculum > Pelotomaculum sp. FP. The sequence continues at coordinate 14,626 of NZ_QFGB01000064.1, forward strand.
ACTGAGCAGAACACAGAACAGAACACAGAACAATAAAGTCTAAACAAGGTTTAATATTGAATTAGAGCCGGCATACAAATGCCGGCTCTGGTTTTTTTAATGGACGCTACAGCTGTTGGATAGTAGCCAGTATGTTAAAGTTATTTGCAGAATATGACTATCTTATGAGCTAATATGTAAAATCATGGAATATGGATTTTGGCCTTGCCAAAAAATTATATCGAAATATGTCGTAATATTTTGAAAAATAAATGTAGGAATTTTTGTTAATTATGTGAAAATTCATATATAATATTCCTGAGAGGAGGTTAATGAGCATGAGTGATCTGGCTGCTCTTTTGAGGAACAAGAAACAATTGCAGGAGGACCAGGAAGCGCAAACAAGTGATATCAATGAACAATGTCCAGTGGAGATAAAATCATTTTATGATCGACTGGAAGATTGGCTGTCAGACTTAATTGAAGAAAAAATAATATTAACTTCTTATGAAAGAAAAAGATTAGGCTCTTATTATTCAAAGAGATTCAAATTAAAAGCAGGAGAAGATGAAATCGAATTCATACCTAAAAAAAGGGTAGTTGTGGGATCAACTGGAAAAATACAAATGAAAACAAAAAAGGGGAACATATTTTTTATAAGAGACAGGGACGGTATTTGGAAACAAGTGGTCTCCAAATCACCATTAAATGTTGAAACTTTAACAAAACCTTATTTTAGGGGATTGCTGAAATCGCTGTTGTCTTAAATAAACCTCCAGGACATGGCTTTTGACTAAAGGCTCATTGCAGGATCATTTTTTTAAAGCTTTACTCTCTATTCCCCGGGAATGCCTTGATTCTCCCACAACCAGGCCAGGCGCTGTATTGATCCGTGCCAGTCCGCCCGGCAAATGCCTGCAGGGTCTCCCAGCAGGCAATCAGTTACCAGGTAGGTCTTCATGCCAAGGGTTCCAGCAACCAGGTCCTCATCCACATTGTTGCCTACCATCAGGCATTCCTCAGGGCGCACACCAAGGTGTGCGGCAATTTCACGGTAGTACCCGGGATGTGGTTTGCAAAAGTGCATGACTTCATAGCTGGTAATTAAATTCCACGGAAAGTCATCCACATCTGCCCAGGACATCCGGCTTTGTATAGCTGTCAGCGGGAATAGAGGATTGGTAGCCAGCGCAATACGCAAATTGCGCTCCATGGCTGCTTTTACCAATATGCGGGCTTCCGGGCATGGGTGGGCTACGTAGGACAATTGCCGGAACTTTTCAGCGTAAAACATTTCAAGCAAGGGCCGGATAGACGGGAGCCTTTCTCCCAGATGATTCTCAAAATCTTTCCAAAAAACCTCTTCGTTGGTAAATACCAGGCTGTTATTGGCGGCCATAGCCGAGGTACTTGCCATCAGAGCCTGTTTAAAGGCGTCAGGTTCGATTACCGGACGTACGAAGAGGGACAGCTCTTTTAAGTATTCGTTCATGAACTTCCTGTGGTCCATTGGTAATAGGGTTCCATCCAGATCAAAGAGGACTACCTGCAGCACTTCCACATCTCCCATATAAAAATATAATAATTGATGGCCAAACCAGCAACCTCTTAAGAGCCACTTTTGATGAGCTGAAACAAATGGATTGCTTTTAAATTATATTAGCCGGCTTTGCATTGTGAAGTCAATGGTCCTTCCGGTAAACAGGCCGGCCCCGGATTCACCTGTTAAGGCAAACCGGGGCCGCCGGGCAATTAATAGTTCTGGCTCCAGAGCTCATAATAGCTCTGGGGGTGGTCGCAGGCCGGGCAAACGTTGGGAGCGTCCGTACCTTCGTGTATATAACCGCAGTTGGCGCATTTCCACAGCACTTTTTCATCACGGTGGAATACCTTGCCTTCTTTAATGTTCTGCAGAAGTTTCAAGTAACGTTTTTCATGCGCTACTTCCGCCCTGGCGATAGCGCTAAATACTGCGGCGATCTCGGCAAAACCCTCCGCCTCAGCTGTTTTAGCGAACTCGGGATACATGACAGTGTGCTCATACTTTTCTCCTGCGGCAGCCCCCTCCAGGTTATCCTGGGTTGTCCCGATGATACCCGCGGGGAATGCGGCGGTAATTTCCACCTCGCCGCCGGTAAGGAATTTAAACAAGCGCTCCGCGTGTTCCTTTTCGTTGGCGGCGGTCTCCAGGAAAATGGCCGCGATTTGCTCATAGCCCTCCTTTTTGGCCTTGGAAGCAAAGAAAGTATAGCGGTTTCTGGCCTGTGATTCGCCTGCGAAAGCAGTCAGCAGGTTCCTTTCGGTATTCGTTCCTTTTAATTCCATTCTTGTCCCCCCAATTTCTTTTTCACTTAATCTGTGCGAACATATTGCAGGAATGAATTTTACCTGCGTTAGAGCGAGAATATCATATTTTTTTTAAGAATTTATTTCGTAAAGGTTAAAAATTTATTACAGAAACGTAGCCGATCCTTTGACATCGCAGCGCTTTTAATATGATGATAAATAATTTTGCATAGAAGGAGGGGCAAATAAAGAGAATAGTGATAAAAACACCCGGAGGTAGTCATGGAATACCTGGTTTGGGCTGTTGTGATGTGGCTGCTGGTTTTTATCCTGGTCCCTTTGAACAGGCTTAGGCTGCTCTGGCCAGTGGCGATTGTTTCAATCCTGCTGCTTTTTGTCATGAATTTTACCTTTATCCAGCTGGGTTATTACCATTTCACGAAAAGTGCGCCCGCTATTGCCGGTGTCCCTTTGTTTGTGTTGGTTGGGGGAGCGGGCGGCGGGATTTTGCTGATGAATTGGATGCAGCGCAACTCGTTTTACAAAATGCTGCTGGTACTGCTCTTCAGCGGCCTGCTTGTTCTGGCCACCGAGGCTTTGATCAGGTCGGGAGCTTTTGAGATGCAGAACGGCTTCAACCAAACACTTCATTACTTTATCAATGTAGCCGGTCTGTCCATCCTGGTATGGCTGTCCTTTGCCGTGACCGGCGAGGAAAAGATTTACGAGGGCAGTAAGGGCAAGATATTTTAAACGTACCCATTAGCTGTATGCCAACAGCTGCGGATGACCGGGCAAAAAGCTTTGTTCTAGCCTATCCGGACGACGATACGATGAAAGATGTCCACAGTACTGCCCAGGTAAAAGGCCGCATCCTGCATTTGGCTGTATATTTCATGGTGCTTCAAGGCTTCCATGGCATCGGCAGTTTGAAAAAGTTCCGACATGCCCTTGCGGTAATAGTCTTCCATCTCCGCATGGGCTTTCCTTATCTCCTGGATGCGGGTCTGTGACTCGATGGGTTTGTTATCGAGGATTGAGATCATAGCCCCGGCAAATATAGTTGTACCCTCACTCAGCGCCTCCGTCATTTTAATAAAGTATTTGCGTGGCTCCACCTTGTATTCGACAATGGACAGCAGGGTGGATTTGGCGTACTCAACGATGCGGTCCATTTGGACCGAAATATAATAGAGTTCCTGCCGGTCAAAAGGGGTGACGAAGGCTTCATACAATTTTTCCTCCATCTCCATGCGGACAGTGTCTGCTTGCGCGGCCAGCTGGAGCAGTAAATCATAGTTTTCAGCTGAAGGCTCCAACAGCCAGTCAAGCAGGGTCTGCACCCCCTGTGCTGTTAATTCCGCCTGTGTGCGCAGCATGCCGACAAAATCCCACTTCTGAGGGAAAACTTTATTAAATATATTTATTCCCATGGCTAACTCTCCTTTATGGTTTACCGGCTAACCAATAGACCGGGTAGTATATTAACGCGGCTACCAGCGCCGCGGAAGGAATGGTGACAAACCACGCCACGATCATTTCCTTCCCAATATTCCAGTTGACCATACGGTGTTCGTCCCCTGCCCCCGCTCCGAGGATGCTGCTGGCCATCACATGGGTGGTGGAGACAGGCGCCCCAAGATAGGTTGCCATTAAGATGGCTGCTCCAGAGGAAACCTGTGAGTTGAGACTGTGGATGGGACGAATGTCAAAAATGCGTTCGCCCAGAGTTCTCATAATCGACCAACCCCCGAGAACAGTACCGCAAAACATCACCAGGGCGCCGCTTAGCCTGACCCAAAGGGGTACCGCTTGCTGCTGCAGGTTTCCCGAAGCGATTAAGGCCAGGGTGATCAATCCCATTATTTTTTGGGTATCGTTGGCGCCGAAGCTGAAAGCCAGCACCGCCGCCATTACCCACTGCAACCCTTTTAGCCAGCGGTTGACAGTGTTCCTGGCGTTTCTCAAGGCCAGACTCAGCAGCTTTTGAAGTAAGTAGGCCAGGATGAAGCCCAGTGGCGGTGAAATGAGCAGAGCGGCAAAAATCCTCATCATCCCGGTCAATTCATGCGTTTCCCCGAACAGTTGGCTCCAGCCCCATAATACCTGGTGAAAGCCGTTTGAAGCCCACACCGCTCCGATAATGCCGCCAACCAGGGCATGGGTTGAACTGGAGGGAACCCCGAAATACCAGGTGATTAAATTCCAGGCCACTGCCGCCAGTACGGCTGCCAGTATTATGGTCAGCAGTGAATTACTCATGGAAACGCTGACAACATTGGTGAAGGTATTGGCCACAGAACTGCCCCCCAGCATTGCGCCGCTGAAGCCGAAAACCGCCGCCAGCACGACGGCCTGGCCGGGAGAAGCGGCGCCGCAGGCAATAAAGGTAGCCACAATCGAGCTGGCGTCATGCAACCCGTTGGTGAGAGCAAAAAGCAATGCCGCTGCGACCACGACCACCAGCAGAATGTAAATCTCAGCAGTCATAGGCGGACAACCCTCGTCTCAAGTTTGGGAATAGTTTGATATCTCTTAATTTACATCTTTTTCAGAGTAAACTCAAAGTAATTTTTTAGTAGAGCAGTTGGAAAAAAAAACAATCGTTCATGTTTGGCCGGCAAACTTATTTCCATTGTAAGATTTATTCTTATAAATTGTGCTTTAGTCAGCTTTACCGGTATGCCTTATACCGTGCTGATGCCGGTATTTGCCAGTGAAATTCTGCACGGCGGGCCGCACACCCTTGGTTTTATGATGGGCGCCTCAGGCATGGGAGCCCTGACCGGCGCCGTTTATTTGGCTTCAAGGAAGAATATCAGGGGATTGGAAAAAAATATACCGTTCGCGGCAGGGCTTTTCGGCACAGGCCTAATCTTTTTTTCACAGTCCCGCAGCTTCTTGTTTTCCCTGTGCCTGCTTTTGTTTACCGGCTTCGGCATGATGGTGCAGATGGCCTCGTGCAATACCGTGGTCCAGACTATTGTAGATGATGACAAGCGGGGGCGGGTAATGAGCCTGTACGCTGCTGCTTTTATGGGGGTGGTACCCTTCGGCAGCCTATTTGCCGGGACCATGGCCAGTTGGCTCGGCGCTCCCAACACCGTCCTGGTTGGAGGAATCGCCAGCGTTGGCGGCGCGTTGCTATTTAGCAGCGGGCTTCCTGCTTTGAGGAAAAGCATCCTGCCCATATATGATGAAAAACTGCGATCGCAGGAGTAATCAGAGGTTTAATACGATAAATAGTGTTTCGCGCTATGATAACTATCTATTCCATGATGTATATCTAAATGAATTGTACCGTAGTGCATAATATGTTTTTAGGGTAGTGACCATGCCGCTATTGCGGTACCATCAGAGGATGAAACCTCAGCAATGTTGGTGTAATTTCAATCGTACTTGCACTGTACGGCAGTTTAAGGATACTAAAAAAAGCGCTGGCAGACAAAATTCAACAGGTTGATGGTATAGATGAATCATATATGGTTTTAAAGGAGGAGTTTTAAAAGAGGCACGCAAGCGGATTAAAGCATTTGCGCAGGTTGTATTGTACCAGCAGGCATTTTACAAGCAGTACAGGCTGTCAACGATCTTGCAGTGGCGAAGGAAGCAGAAAACTAGACTTATTAATGAGGATTAAGTGTTGGTTTTAATTGATAATCAAGTTTCCACCATATAAGAATATAGTCAGGCAGCTTAAAGCTCTTCATTAAATCCCCTACTGTAGTATCTTCAGGTCTAGGGTGATTTCCTTGAAGACTTTTTTTTGTCACCTCTTCTAAACTGCAGAGATAATTTACTTCTAGTTTTATATATTACACGTTTTGTTTAGATAATGTTGTATAATGGTTAAACAAACAGGATTTTAGCTGGTATATAAGTAGTTAGGGTATATTTAGTTTTTTACATAATGTGTTTCTGCTGATACCTAATTTATTAGCAAGTTTAGTCTTATTATAGCCTGTCTTTTCATAAAGTTTAAGGATTAATTCTCTTTCCATCTCTTCAAGGGTGCCTGAGGGGACGGCAATATATTCAGCATTGCCGTAACATAAGGTTGTATTTTTATAATCGTTTATTTCTATAAATTTTTTTAGGAAATTATTATCTATTGATTTTCCGTTTGATAATACAAATAGCCTTTCTGTAAAATTTGCCAATTCTCGAATGTTACCTGGCCAGTCATATGCCTCTAACCATGATTCAAGCTCATGTGAAATTCCTGTAACGTCTTTTCCGTATTTTTTATTGAAATTTTCAACGAAGTAATTAAATAACTGTTTAACGTCACCTTTTCTTTCACGTAGTGGTGGCAGTTTGATCTGTAAGACATTTATACGATAGTACAAGTCTGGACGAAAATCACCATTCTGGACAGCCTCATGCAAATTAACATTAGTGGCGGCTATTACCCTTGTATCTATTGGTATAATTTTGTCGCCGCCGAGATGCCTGACTTCCTTTTCTTGAAGAACACGCAATAGCCTGCCCTGGAGGGAAAGTGGTATTTTACCGATTTCATCTAAAAAGATGGTTCCCCCATGAGCTAATTCAAATAAACCAATTTTACCGCCTTTTTTGGCTCCCGTGAAAGAACCTTCTTCATAACCGAAAAGTTCACTTTCCAGCAGGTTTTCAGGTAGGGCAGCACAGTTAATAGCTACAAAAGGGCCATCTTTACGGGGGCTAACGTTATGAATACTCTGGGCAAATAATTCTTTACCGGTGCCGCTTTCTCCATAAATCAAAACAGTAGAGTCTGTTTCCCCATATATTTTTGCTATTTCTATAGCTTCTGAAAGAGATTTACTGGTACCAATAATATCTTTAAAAGTGAACTTAGTAAATAAACCTTTTTTATGAATTTCTTTACGTGTCTTTTGTTCAAGGTCTTGCAAAGCACTTAGTCCTTGAAAACGAATAACCGAGCCAAAATTTTCATTATCATTAGTTACAAGGCAACGATTAACTACAACCTTTACTCCCTCGATTTCCACCAAATTTCCAAAACAGGGGTTACCATCCCCATATACTTTTTCCAACCATATGTTGTTTACATTGTAAATATATTTATGCAAAGCTTGCTGGTCATTTAATTTAAGAATGCTTTTAGCCTCATCGTTTATAAGCATAATCCGGTTATTTTCATCCATTAATAAGATTGCTTCCTTTACGGAATCCATTAAGGTACGTAAGCGTTGGGTATATCCCTTATCTATTTTTCTAATTCTGATTACTTCTTTAGCTCTTTCAATTGCCTGTATAATTGCACGACGACTGGAGCGCACAATAACTCCCTGCATTCCAATTTCTGTTGCCATGTTTACACCAAGTTTGCTTCCTGTGACCAGGACTTTCATACCGTCGCTATGTGCCTTGCGTATTTGTGATTGAAGTTCCGTAAAATCCCTAAAAGTGTATCTTCTTATAGATGTCCCCAAAATTTCCTCTATGTTTTGGTAATCGTGGCTGCTTTTATGGTAGATTGAATCTAAAAAAGCTATTTTTTCAGGGCTTATTTTTTTTGCTTCCCAAAGTGCCAGCAAGACATCGAATTCATCGGCTTCTGCTTTAATAACCGGAATCTCAGTGAAGTTCATAAGCTCGTTGGCAGTTCCACCTCTACTGATGACAACTTCTATGTCTTCCTTTTTGGCAATATCGAGAACTGTTCGAACAGCATCTTCAAGAACACCGCCCACGATAATAGGTTCAACCGAAAGCTTACGACATATTGACTCGGTTATTATGCCAAATTCCGGATATGGGGAGGTAATAATAATTCTAGGCAGCATACAAAGTTCACCCCTCTATGAAAAGAATAAAATGGCAATCTTAATTCATTAATCTATAGAACCAAGACAGCAGAGGCTTTCTATGTAATTTTAACACAATTTCCAAGCTTAAGAATCAAGTAATAGCTCTCTTTAGAGCCATGATGGAACTGTGAAACCAGATAAATCCTGTAGTCGTTCTGGGTATTTGCATGATCTGGATTTAAGCTAAAAGATAATCTTATTTATAAGGATGGGATTAAGAATATCATTAAGTACGCATATAGCGGGGTTTCTGGTATCCCAAACTGTTCTGCGGCTACCTTAGTACCTCTTTCGGGGGATGATTTGATGGCTTCTGCTTTGAACTCTTTTGGCCTAGGCTTGCATCGCTCTATCTTCTTTTACCTTGGTTGTTATTTCGAGTTTGCTGACTCAACCAGTGCGAGGCTACTCCATTCCAAGAGGTTTTCAAAATGTGAGCGGACTTTGCGAAAATATTGAGCAGTGCATTTCCTGAAGTATTAAATTTAGGGTTATTTTTTATGTGGCACAAAAGTTGCTCATCATTATTTAGGTGAGATATTAGAAAACATTTACTTTATGCCAGGGGGGTGTATTTATTAAAATGGGTAACTACTTTGCAAAAACAATTTTTTATTGGTTTTACTGAAGGGGAGTCCGACAGTGATAGTAAGAAGCAATGACCAGGCAATAAAAATTATACTTACCTGGAGCATAGTTGTAAATGTAATTATGTTAAATGGCTTAACAAAAATGTGGCGTAGGAATATTGGGTAATATTTCAATTGATGCATATTCTATCCATCGATTTCGCTTCAACATCGGAGGCAATGATGATTAATATCTGTAAGTTGTAATCAGTAGTTATGCACTTTCAGTAAATTAGTACCAAAAAACATTTTTAAAAAATGCTCAAAAAATACTCAAAAGCCCTTGACATTTTCAAAATCGCCCAATAATCGAAATGGATGGTATTTTATGCCAT
>NZ_QFGB01000065.1:0-23490 GCF_004369245.1 Pelotomaculum sp. FP
AATCTCCAAAAAATGGAGTATGCCAATTCGCGATTGGGGCATTATAATTGGGCAACTGATGATATTTTTTGAGGACCGGCTGCAAGGTAAAATGGTTTCGTGATCGGGGGCGCTGCCCCCGAACCCCCGGAGTTTATCGCTTGGTTTTCCAAGACGGCAGATAAAAGCGACGGTCTCCATCGGAATCCGCCGCCTCGCCAAACCTCAAGCGCCGCTCGGGTCGCGCTCCCGCGTTGCCCTATCCTGCGCATGAGTAAAAGCATTATTAGTGTGTACAATTACTTGTGAGATTATTCCATTTACACGGAAGCCGGTACACTCCCGGCGCTATTATTTTTTCCGTAGTACGAAAGCAATAAAATTCAGATATTTCCCGCCGCCTGCGTCCATTGTTTTGCGGCAATGAACCGCAATCTCATTTTCTTCTTGGTTCAGCCAATCCACCCAAACGTTCTCGTTGCTTTCCATCTCGTATATGGAAATTACCTCTGCATCACGGCTGCTATTCACTATTTCCGTCCAATAAGCAATATCACGCAGATAGGCAAGTTGCTCCGGTGTCCACGAGAGAAGCAATTCTTTCGGCAGGTTATCATGGCAATCTTTTTTCAGGCCGGGTACGCAGCAGTAAATATATCCACCGTGTTTGACAAAGGGCAGTAGTTTTTCGTCCAAGTATTTTGGGTCACGTCCCCAAAAGTTATAGGAATCTGTGCTGACTACCGCATCGAAAAATTCTTTTTCAAAGGGCAAGGCGGTGGCGTCAGCCTTAACGGGTGTAATCTGTTCAAGGGTTAATCCCATTTTATAAAAAAAACTACGGTTTTCCTGCGGCTCACTCCACAAATCGGCGGCGTAAACCTTGAAGCCATAATCTTTTACGAGCATAACACTTGTATGCCCTTGCCCACTTCCGAGGTCGCAGACGAGACTTCCGGCAGGGATTTTATGATTTAGCAGCATTTCTTCCTGCAATTTGAATGGGTTAGGCCCCATGGCCGTAGCCAGTAATTCGGGGGTATTGTACTTTTGGCTTATTGGATACTCCATTGTAATTGCTCCTTATCTTATCGTTTATTTGCTTTTGCATAGTTAAATTATACCCCGTTCCTTTTATAGAAGCTCCCTACTGAACGATACAGAAGCAAAAAGGCGACATGACAAATCTGCCATGCTGCCTTTAAGGTATATTTATCATTTCTTCTTTTCGGATAATATCTTATATACAGTCTTGGGCGACAAATAGAACTTATTTGCCAGTTGCGGGACAGGTGTACCACGCTGGTATTCCGTAAAAATGGTTGCATTACGTTCGTCAAGCAATTGTCTACTATTACTTAATTCGCCCCAGCCTTTTTTGTTTTCTTCTTTACGAGGAATATAAAGATATTCGCCGTCAATATGTTGTTGTATTGCCATAATCAAATCATCTGGCAATACACAGATTGCATTTTTATAGCCCATTGTGCGCCTCCTGTAATAATCAAAAAATAGGATTACGCAAGGACTATCCTCATATTTGAATTATGCGATAGCCCTTGCTACGCACAATACCGACTCCAATGCACCTTTAGGGATAAGACAACGCTCCTTTCGTATTTATCTATTGTTCTTGTCTTTAATATGCTTCTTTAATTGTTTCATTTCACCCTTGCCGCCGAACATTCTATTGAGTTTCTCGTTTTCAAGCTGGCGGGCATTTAATCCGGCGTATGATACTTCCCGTTGCAATTTTTGATAGCTCTCAAAGCGTTTTTCGGACAGTGTTCCATTTTCGATTGCTTCTCTAATGGCGCAGCCCGGCTCTACTCCGTGAGAACAGTCGCCAAATTTGCACCGGGCGGCAATTTGTTCAATATCTTCAAAGGTTTTTGACAGGTTGCCCGTATAAATCTGCAACTCCCGCATACCGGGCGTGTCTATGACAATGCCGCCATTTGGCAATAGCAATAGTTGGCGGTGGGTTGTGGTATGTCTGCCCTTGGCATCATCTTCCCGTATCGCTCTTGTTACAAGCACATCCTGCCCCATAAGGCGGTTAATAAGTGTGGACTTGCCAACTCCTGATGAACCGACAAACGCAATCGTCTTTCCTTGCCCGATATAAGCGTTAATCTCGTCAAATCCATTCCCGTTTTCAGAAGAACAGGTAATGACCTCCGCTCCCATGCTCACCGAAGCAATATCGTTAAGCTTCTGCGGTAAATCAATACACAAATCGGATTTTGTCAGAACGATAACCGGGGTCGCCATACTATCCCATGCGATTGTTAAATATCGTTCAATTCGCCGGATATTAAAATCCGCATTGAGCGACATACAAATGAAGATAGTGTCAATATTGGCCGCAATCACCTGTCCAGCATTTTCCGTACCGGCAGATTGCCGCGCTAAAACGCTTTTGCGGCGCAGGATATGATGAATGATTGCATTGCCGGTGCTTCCGTCCAACCGGTCAATCATCACCCAATCCCCAACGGCGGGGAAGCTGGTTTGGTCGTTTGCGTGGTAAGCAAATTTACCCGAAACACTTGCATCTATTTCTCCGTATTCACTAACTACTTTATATAGGTCGCGGTGTTGCTCGGTAACTCTGGCGATAAACAGGCCATTATATAAGGTTGCCTCCTGTTCAAAGCGTTCGTTTAGTCCGTAGTTTTTCAAATCGATATTCAATGGTTTCAAATCCTTTCGCAAAGTATATGCGTACCAAATAGCCTTGCGACAATAAAAAAAGCGCAGTTACCCACTGCGCTGCAAAACAAACAAAAGAAGGTGTTAAACAAACACTTCTCCGTCATTCCGTAAGGCATTTGGGCACACAAAATAAGCAGGTCAAAATCCTGCCTCTGTGATACAAATAATTACCTTATCGGACGACCGACATCAATACACCTCTTTCTAATAATTATATAATAGAGTAACATTATTTCGCAAAATTGTCAAATCCCTATCATTGCATCATATTAGGGCTTCCGCTAATCGGCAAGCAGGGCAAGTGTCAATACACTTGCCCTGCTTGTTGGGGCCTGCCCCAAACCCGTGCCACTTCGGGCCATATTGGCCTGAAGATGGTCGCTCCGCTTAAGACAGAAAAAGTACCTGTCGGTTAAGTGTCCAACAGGTACTTTTAAAACTATGCTTTACTTATAAACGATTTGATAGAGGGCGCTTTCCTCGGCCTCATGATTTAGTTCATTCATCGCGCCGACCCATTCCATCTGCCGGCTTGCCTTATCCGGCAGATTTCTTTTCCGGATGGTTTGGTTTATAATGTCCTGGATCATTTCCCTTGTAAGTAAATCCACTTTGGCGAGATGGGTGTATAATTCACCTGACAACAATAGCTTTGCATACAATCCGCGCCTGTGGGTTTTCAGATAGGTATGGCGCAGCATACCGTACTTGCCGATTGTAGCCTGTTCGGCTTCGGGCAGAGCTACATCAGGCAACAGGTAATCTCCAGACTGTGAATAAGTAATCTCTTTTATTTGCTTTAGCCTCCAATACGTTTGTAGTTGCTGTTTCCAGCTTATTTACAATACCGTTTGCCGACTATCCAATGTTTGTTTGAGATTACTTCCTTATCACATGCCGCCTTAAGTAGGCGGTTTTTTACTTTAAAGCAATTTTTTTCTGTATAATTCGACAGCGTCTTAATTGTTTAATTGAAATTAAACAATTAAGACTATATAATCTAACTAGCTGGGGTGAGTAATAAAATATGAACACAATCGAATCAGCGGAATTACGCTTCATAGAAAATATGGGCCTTATTTTTGAACGATCAGGAGCCTCCAAAACACTGGGACGGGTTTTCGGCCGTCTTCTTTTGGCTGAACAGCCTAAAACCCTGGATCAAATAGCTGCGGATCTATTTTTCAGCAAGGCTACGGCCTCATTGACCATGCGTCAGGGACTGGCCTTGCGTTTGTTTGAGAAGGTGAGCATACCGGGCGAGCGCAAAGATCTATACCAGGCCAGGTCAGAGTCGTGGATCAGTTTAATGGCTGATAAGATCAACACCCTGATTGAGTGGGAAGCACTGGTCGGGCAGGGCCTGTGTATTTTGAAACCAGAAAATCAGTTTGCTGTGGAAAATCTTTCAGCAATGAAAGATTATCTGGACTTTTTACGCTGGTACATGGAAGATTTCAGAGAACAATATGAACTCTGGAAAAAAGGACAAATCAATAAAAAAACCGCAAAGGAAACACGTCATGAGTAATAAAGTGCTGATGAAGCTGAGCGGGATTACCAGGACCTATTTAATGGGCGAAGTTACCGTTGATGCCTTAAAAGAGACTTCTCTGGACATCTATGAGGGTGAACTGCTGGTTATTCTCGGACCCAGCGGTTCCGGCAAGAGCACTTTACTTAATATTATGGGCGGCATGGACCTGCCTTCAACCGGTGAAGTGTTCTTTGACGGTGAAAACTTGAGCCGCGCCGCGGAGGGCCAGTTAACAGCTTATAGACGCCGGGAAGTGGGCTTTGTCTTTCAATTTTACAACCTGATCCCGGATCTGACCGCCGGGGAAAACGTTGAACTGGCGGCCGGACTGGTCGAAGACCCGCTTTCGGTAACTGAGATGTTAAAGGAGGTGGGCCTGGCGGCCAGGATTGATCATTTTCCATCTCAGTTGAGCGGCGGCGAACAGCAGCGGGTGGCCATCGCCCGCGCCGCTGTCAAGAAGCCCCGCCTGCTTTTATGCGACGAACCGACCGGGGCGCTGGATCACTTGACGGGCAAATTAATGCTCAGCCTGTTGCAAAAGGTCAACCGGGAGCAGGGCAGCACTGTGATCATCGTCACCCATAACACCCCGATCAGCGCTATGGCGCAACGGGTCGTGCGCATGAGCAGCGGCAGGATTTCGGAAATTATTGAGAACACGTCACCGCTATCACCCGAAAGGATTGACTGGTAATGGGTGTACTGAGCAGGAAACTGTGGCGTACCATCCGCAGCACCAGAGGGCAGTTCCTGGCCGTTGTGGCGGTGGTAACCATAGGCATCGCTGTTTATATCGGCATGTCTACCGCCTACTATAACCTTAACCGCTCACAGAGCCTTTTTTATCAGGAAAATAATTTTGCGGACTATTTTTTCCAGGTGGTCAGGGCGCCCCAGGAGATTACCAGGCAAGTCGAATCTATTCCCGGGGTTATGAAGGCCACCGGTCGTATTCAAAAAGATGTGCCGATCCTGAAGGAGGACCACCAGAGGGCCACCGCCCGCCTGATTAGCTACCCCTTGCCCATGAATACGGAGGTCAACCGCCTGCAGGTACAGACGGGCCGCCTATTTGATCAATACCCTGAGAGCGGCGGCATCGAGGCCCTGGTTGATCCCCAGTACTTTAACGCCAACCGGCTCTCCTTCAACGATACGGTGAGCATTGTGGCCGAAGGAAAGCAGGTATTTCTGACCGTGGTGGGGACGGCAATAAGCCCCGAGACGATTGTTACCATGAAGGACGCGGCCACCATGATGCCTGATCCGAAAACCTTCGGGATCATCATGATGCCGCAGAACCAGGCCGAACAGATTCTTAACTTGAACGGTGAAATCAACCAGGTGGTCATAACACTTGCGCCGGGGGCCGACGAAAAACATGTGGCGGAGCAGGTAAAGACCTTGCTGGAGCCATACGGCAACCTGGCGGATTACCCCCGTAAGGACCAGCTCAGCCACGCCATTTTGCAGGGGGAGCTTAACGGGCTGCGCACCCTGGCCAGCTTTATGCCGGTTATCTTTCTAGGTGTCGCCGCCCTGATCCAGTTTGTCATGCTGGGTCGGATGGTTAAGGCGCAACGCCAGCAGATCGGGGTGATGAAGGCCCTGGGGTACGGCAGCGGGCAGATTATGCTGCACTATACCGGTTACGCCCTGGCGGTAGCCTTTTGGGGAGCGCTATTGGGCAGCCTGTTGGGTCTCGGGCTGGCCACGGTGATGTCACAGGCTTACGCGCTTTACTTCAACCTGCCGCAATCCATCGGCGGGGTGAACCTGACTGCTATCTTATCAGGCCTGTTCCTCTCTTTGGGAGTGAGCCTTATCGCCGGCCTTACCGCATCCCGCGGGGTGGCGGTGATCAGGCCGGCTGAGTCCATGCGCCCGGAGCCCCCTGCGGGGACCGGCCGGGTCGTGCTCGAGCAGTGGAACTGCTTGTGGCGCAGGCTTGACCCGGCCTGGAAAATGAGCCTTAGGACGATCAACCGCAAGCGGGGGCGCTTTGCAGTGACAATGGTGGGGGTTGTTTTCGCGGTTGGCCTGCTGGTAATGTCATTGTTCTTTAGTGATGCAATTGATTATATGGTTAAGAAACACTTTTACGAGGAACAACGCTATGACTTGTTGGTCCGTTTCAATGGGCCGGTCAAGGATAATGAGCTGCTGAACCTGTCCCGTCTGGATGGAGTCATCAAGACAGAACCGGTTTTGGAAATACCGGTGAAGTTATATATCAACGGCCGCTCGGAAGACGACCTCCTGGTGGGAGTGCCGCAGGCGTTGACCTTGAAAAAGCTGGTCAACGACACTGGTAAACAACTGCCATACCCGGAAGAAGGTATCCTGATCAGCCGCAGTACGGCGGACAAGCTGGGCGCCCGGCCTGGTGACCGGGTCGAATTGGAAACGCTTCTGGGGCTGGGGCCTGCCAGGCGAGCCGAAGTTAAAATTACAGGGATTAACCGCCAGCTGGTAGGCAGCGGTTCGTACATTTCTTTGGAGCAGGCTAACCGCATCCTGCAAGAAAGCGGGGTGGTTTCCGGGGCCATGTTGAAGGTAGACCCCGGCAAGACGGCCATGGTGGAGCAACAATTGGGAGATATGACCGGTGTTTCATCGATTTCCAGTCTCCGTAAGGAGCTTGCCAATTTAAACCAGAATATGGACAGCATGGTTTATTCCCTGACCATAATGATTATTTTCGCTGTGTTGTTGGGTTTTGCCATTGTCTACAACTCTTCGGTAATCAGCTTTGCCGAGCGCAGAAGAGAGCTCGCCACGCTCAGGGTGTTAGGTTTTACCACGCAAGAGATATCCGGTTTACTGTTGAAAGAGAATATACTGCAGTCGCTCCTGGGAGTAGCCCTGGGTTTGCCTTTCGGGCTTTATCTGAGCAAGTGGTACGTTAAGGCCGCCAGCACCGACCTTTACACCATACCGGTGATCATCTATCCTCAGACCTACCTTTTTTCCGCTCTGGGCGGTGTCTGTTTTATTATGGTTGCCCATTTCCTGGCGGTACGCGGAGTCAAACAGATTGACATGGTGGAAGTTTTAAAGAACACAGATTAGGCGGTGAGGATTCAGAATGAAGCGGAAAAGAAGGATTTATGTGTGGGGCGGTATTGCTCTGGCCGTGCTTGCGGTTGCAGCTCAGTTGTTGATGCGGGGAGGGCAAGAAGTAGCAGCGGTTAAGGTCCAAACCGGCAGCGTCAACCGTACCGTGACTGACAGCGGCTACGTGCAGCCTGCTTCAGACTTCAACATCCACGCTACGCAGACTGCCAGAGTAACGCAGGTGGTGGCAGAGGCCGGCCAGCCGGTAAAACAGGGGGAGACTCTGGTGGTGCTGGAAAACCTGGACCTTTCCCTGCAGATCAGTGATACGCAGTCACAGATAGCGCAGGCCGGAAACACGGCAGCCGGGGCGCGGGCGGCTCTGGAGAGGTTAAACCTGGAACTGAAAGACGCCAGTGATAACTTGGACCGGATCCAGGAGCTGTTCGAGGGCGGCGCCGTATCCCGCGCCGATTATGACAAGGCTGTACTGTTGGTGGAAACCTGCCGCCAGAATTTAAATGAGCAAAGCAGCAAACTGGACAGTGCTCTGGCCCAAGAGGCCGGGCTCAGGCAGACGTTGAGTCAGCTGTCCGCCAAGGAGGGCCAGTTGGTGGTGAAAAGCCCCACCGACGGGATGGTGCTTAATCTCCCGGTCAAGCAAGAAGAGGTGGTCAATTCAGGCGCGCTGCTGGCCGTGCTGGCTGCCGCAGGCCAACTGGAGGTAAAGGCAGATATTCTCAGTGACGACCTGCGCGAGGTCCGAGTGGGCCAAAAAGTATCAATAACCGCGCCGGTATTGGGTGGGGAAAAGCTTGCCGGCGAAGTAAAGAAAATCTATCCCAGTGCGGAGGAAAAGGAGTCCGCCCTGGGTGTTATTCAGCGACGCGTGCCGGTAATCATCACCCTGCCCGACCCGGATGTTTTAAAGCCTGGTTATGAGGTAAGGGTGGCCATCGAAACCCTGACCCGCGAGGATGTACTGGTGCTGCCCCGGGAAGCGGTACGTACCACGGGAGACGGCCATAAGGAAGTGATGGTGGTGACGCAGGGGCAGGTGCAGCGCCGCACCGTGCAAACCGGGCTGAGCGACCAGGAGAACATAGAAATTACCGGCGGCCTGGAGTCCGGAGAAATGATTGTCAGGGACGGTGGCCTTGATTTAAAAGAAAAAGCCAAGGTTAAACCCGTGGAGAAGGTTTAATAGAAAGCAAGGGGACGGTTCTTTTGCTTCCTTTTAAGGCTGGATAAGGCTAGGACATTGCTTGGAACTTATGTAATTACGAGGCAATTATGAATCTTTCGAGCCGGTGGGTTTATGACCCCCGGCTCGTAGTTCATGCGTCCCTAAAATGCAGGTGCGAATTCATTCGCACATTGACCCCACAGAAATGCAGCAACGGTGTCTGTGGAAGTCCCTTAAATTGCTCCGTACAAATTAGAGCATCGGCGCCAACAAGTTCGGCGCTGGTACCCCGGGTGCGGTTTCAATCGCGCCCGCACAAAACCAACTTGGAGAAACCTCCCTGTTCAGGTACTCTTACAGAAGTAACGAATGTTTAAAACTGCGGCAGGTTGTCCAGATTGTTCTCTGCGGTTTCATCAGGGTTGCTCCTAAGGTATTCCTGGCCGCTCCTTGCCCTGGCTACGTTCACTCCTTCGATAAGCCCGTCCTGGGCCAGCATAATGGCCTGGTCGATACTATAAATGTTGCCGTTCAGCATTACATCGGTGATATCGCCTTCGTTGTTCTTTCTTACTTTCTCAATTCTCATTTCCATATAAACACCTCCTGGCCGTAGTATGCCCCTATTAACAACCAGGCATAATAACCGGGAGGTGATTTTGGTGGAACGTCAAAACGTATCTCCTGAGTGCGGAGCATGTAATTTGTTTGGTGATTATATGTGTCCCGGCATGGTGTTTTTTAACAGTGAGGGATGCCAAAAACTCCGGAAGCAGGGGGACGATTTTCCTGCTTCCTCATGATGGTGGATTGCCTGCCATATGGTGTATTTTCATCCAGAATTCCGGTGGTACCGGCATGACCGACAGGCGGGGCAGGCGGACCAGCTCCCACCCGGCAAAGCCGTGGTCCTGTTTGATTGCGGCCAGTGGAACCGGGTGGTTAAGCCGGTACTTTGGCGCGATACGGATGTTGAGCAGGTTGGTTTGACTCGGGTCCGGGTAAGGAGCGGAAACCACCTCTGCTATTCCGATCACGGATTTTTCCTTGCCGGTGTGATAAATAAACGCCAGATCTCCGGGACGCATGTTTTTCATGTTTTTTAAAGCGGCAAAGTTCTTGACTCCATCCCACACGTCCTGCCCGGCCTGTTCCAGGTCGAAGTAGCTGTACTCATCAGGTTCTGTCTTCATAAGCCAGTAGGCCATGATTGCCTCCTAAACATCTTCTTTGCTGTTATTTTCACTGTCATTGAAGAGGATTATGCAAGCCGTAAGTAAGCAGGTTCGGAAGCAGGGGGACGGGAAGCAGGGGGACGGTTCTTTTGCTTCCTTTTTATTTAGGAAGCAAAAGAACCGTCCCCCTGCTTCCAGCTGATGTCTTAACTTTCCACCAGGCTGAGCCATTTTTCCATATGGTCGTTAAGCTGCCTGCGGGCTTCTTCGATCTCTTCCTGTCTCTTCCGGCAGGCCTGGTAGTCCTGATAGACTTCAGGCAGGAAAAGTTCCGCCTCAAGGCGGGAAATGTTCCCTTCGAGGTCGGCGATTACCTGCTCAAGGTCCTCAACCCGGCGGCGGCGCATGCGTTTTTGCCGCTCTTCTTCCTTCTTCTGGAGATATTGTTTTTTTTCGGCGCTTTCTTCTCTGGCCGGTTCAGCCGAGGTACACCTGTTTTCTTGCTGCTCACGTTCTGATTTTTTAAAGAGATAATAATCATAGTTCCCAAGGTAGCTGGACATGCCGTCAGTGGAGAGTTCCAGCACCCTGGTTGCCGTTTTGTTGATAAAGTACCGGTCGTGTGACACAAACAGGATGGCGCCGGGATAGCCGTCAAGAGCCTCCTCCAGTACTTCCTTGGCAGGCAGATCGAGGTGGTTGGTCGGCTCGTCCAGAAGCAATAAGTTGGCCTTCTGCAGCATTAAGGCTGCCAGGGTCAGCCGGGATTTTTCACCGCCGCTTAAGTCTCTCACGTACTTTTTGACCTCGTCGCCGCGGAACAGAAATCTTCCAAGCACCGTGCGGATATCCACCTCGTCCAGGCTGGGATACCGGTCCCAGAGCTCGTGGAGGACCTGCTTGTCCCCGCTCAACCCTTGCTGCTCCTGGTCGTAATAGCCGATCTGAACATGGCTGCCCAGTGTTACCTGCCCTTCCAGAGAAGGGAGCAGGCCGGCAATGGTTTTGAGCAGGGTGGATTTGCCGATCCCGTTGGGGCCGACCAGGGCTACCCGCTCGCCCCTGTTGATTTGAAAATCCAGGCCATGGGCCAGGGTGAGATCCGTATAACCGACGCCGAGGTTTTTGACCTTCAGCACCTCCATGCCGCTGGGCCGCACAACGTTAAAGGATAGGGCTACCCGGCGCTCCTGGCCCGGGCGTTCCAGACGCTCCATCTTTTCCAGCGACTTGAGGCGGCTCTGAGCCCTTTTGGTGGTATCCTTGGCGGCCATATTGCGCCGGATGAACTCCTCCTGGCGGGCAATTTCACTCTGCTGCCGGGTATAGTTTTTTAGCTGCTGCTCAAGCAAAACGGCTTTTTGTTGAATAAACGCGCTGTAGTTGCCGGTATAGCGGGTTAGCCCGGCAGGGGTTAGTTCATATATAACTTTAGCCAGGGCATCGAGGAAGTAGCGGTCGTGAGATACCACCAGCACCGCTCCCCTGTAGGACTGCAGGTACTGCTCCAACCAGGCCAGGTTGTCCATGTCCAGGTAATTAGTGGGCTCGTCCAATATTAATAAATCTGGTTCCCCCAGCAGGCAGCGGGCCAGGGCCAGCCGGGTCTTCTGCCCGCCGCTCAGCGTGTTGACCGGAGTAGCCAGGTCCATATCGGAAAATTTGAGCCCGCTTAAGACCGAGCGGATGCTGGCCTCATAGGTGAAACCTCCCCGGCTCTTATAAAGCGCCGAGAGGTTGTCGTAGTTCTCCAGTAGTTGCCGGTTGACGCTTTCATCAACCGGTGAGGCGTCCTCCATCTGTTTTTCCATATCCCTGATTTGTTTTTCCATGTCAATAAGGGGTGTGAAAACAGTCAGCATCTCATTCCAAATGCTTCTTTCCGAATCCAGACCGCCACCTTGGGCCAGGTAGGACAACGACAAATCCCTGACTCTGGTCACTTCCCCCGTGTCCGGCGCCAGGTGGCCGGTTAATATCTTTAAAAGGGTTGATTTACCTGCTCCGTTGACTCCGACAATACCGGCCTTCTCGCCTTCCTGTACGGTAAGGCTGAGACCGGAAAAGACCTTATGAGCGCCGAAAGATTTTGCTATTTGTACCGCCTGCAACAGGACCAATGTTGCTCTCCCCTTTCAACTATCAAGTTTACAACAGCCGGCCGGGTTGGACAAGCCCATAGGCTGCTCCGGTGGGGGAGGTGCAAGATTAAAAATCAGCGCCGGTAAACCGGCGCCTTGGGGGACTTGGTAAGGTGCTTCTAACTTGGATCCACTTCGTCATAGGACAGAGTGGTCACCCGGGTGTAATTGCCTGTTTGGATTTCTTCTTTACTGGCGCTCTTTTCAAGGGCTTCCTTGTTGCCGGGGGCAAGGGACGGTCTAATTCGTTTTCTTTTCAGCTTTTTCATGCCTAACGCCTCCAGAATAATCGCCGGGGTCAGTCCGGCTGCTTTTTTGGCTCAAAACCAGTGCGGAGAATGCCTTACAAACCGCTATGGCGAGTAACGGCGAGCTCCCCAGTATTCATCCCCATAAGAACCACTGTCCATAGCTTCTACCCGTACCGTCGAAGTGCTGTTGGGCGAGTGAATCATCATGCCGTCGCCGATGTACATACCCACGTGGTGAATTTGTCCCACGCCGCCCTTGGCAGCGAAGAAGAGCAGAGCACCCGGCAGCAGGTCCTGCCTGGCAACGGCTGTCCCTGCAAGCGCTTGCTCGTCGGCGTCCCGCGGTATGGTTATGCCCTGTGACTGGTACAGCCGCATGGTAAAGCCGGAACAATCAAACCCGTAAGAGGCGGTACCGGCCCAAAGATAGGGGAGCCCTAAGAATTTCCCGGCCTCACTGACGATACCGGAGCGGGAAAAGGTCAAAGCAGATTCCGCTTTGACGTCTTCTCCGGCCAGGTACCCGTTCCCGCCGTTGGGAAGGCGGACCTCTACGAACCCGCTATTCTCTCGCAACAGGGGCAGCCTGGTCTGGTAAGGCGCTTCACCGGCAGCCTGGGTAAGCGCCTCGTCCAGGTAAATCGGAGCTGTTTTTTTAACCACAACAATTCTGGGAAGATTCTTCAGAGCATCAAGGTAGGCAGGGCTGTTGACAATATGCGCAGCCGGCGCCCAGCCGGGGTAACCTTGTTCGTTAAGCCTGGTTTTTTGTTCAACTGCTGCAACTTTAAGCCATGCGCCATGGCGTTCCAGGATGACTACCGGCTCGCCATAAAGCGCCATTGTATCTGCCTTACCGACGAGCCAGAGGCGCAGCGCCGGGTCCATACCGGCAGACCAGCCGGCCGGGTCGTTGTTCTCCCGTAAAATCAGTTCGTCATAGTCCCGCAACTTGCCTGGTGCGGACCAGAGTACTGTGGCAGGCGCGTTAACCGCTCCCCAGTTGGTATCCGGCATGGCAGACCCTCCTTTTTCAACGGAAAGCTCCCTGTTTTCAGCGGGAGGCTGGTTGAAGTGGCCCCGAAACTGACAGCCTGATAGGAATACTATTGCCGTTAGAGCAACTACGAGAGCAAGGTTTCCGGTTGCTTTTATCATATCGGTTATAAGTTCTTTCTTAAGTAGATTATATTCGTAGGATATCCATCCATATGCGCGGCATACCTTACCTTTTTCTCAGCTTGAAAAAAAGGTAAGTCAGGAGCATGGCTGTCAGCGTACTGACCAACAGCCCCGTATTTTCATTCAGGTTGAACTTAAAAGCCCACAGCCAGTAAACTCCCACCGAGCCTAAAACAGTTAAAATCAGGTACGGGAACCCTCTACTCAACTGGTACCACTACCTTTTAATTAGAGTGCTGTTAGTATTGACAATAATCTAATTGTTGTCATCATACATTTCACTGATGGTGCAGGGAACTGAACCAGATACCAGCCTGCCGTCGCCAAGTACCACGTAAATCAACCTTCCCGCGGGGTTGTCAATAACCAGCTTCGGATCAATCCACACTTGTTTGCACTTCGCCAGGTCGCAACCGGTGTAGCTGGGGCAGTGGCCGCAGCAGATATAACCACAAGTCTTGTTGTTATTAAAGTGATCCGCGCATTTGGGGATTGCCGTCCCTTCCTCCAGGTAGAGATTGAGGCAGTAGTTTGCCCTTTCCGGCAGTGTCATCCCGGTAAAATCCATAATTCAACCCTTCCTTCATTAAATATGCCCAGAATAAAAGCTCCAGAAAAACCGGACAAAAACGATGCCTTTACTTCACGTATGCTGTAAATATTCTAAGTCAACCAGGTAATTTCCTTGTTGATATATAGTTCCAAGTTTCTGGCATGGTGCGCTTTTCCATCCCTTTTATCGTGTTGTTGAGGCTTGCCATGGGCTTGAGTGTCTGCTTCATCCCTTTATCGCTGGGCGCCGCGGTTGCCGGCCAGTTGGTAGGCGGTGTCTCATACTGCAGCAGCAGGGAAGAGGGCTGAAAGTTAACAAACAAAAACCCGGGCATGTCCCGGGTTTTTCAGAGCGGTAAACAGGTCAAACACTGAGTATCTTTCGTACAAATGCCTTCATTTGTTCTTTGGCGGCAGTTTCTCTAAAAAGCACCGGCTTTTGATCCAGCCCCCTCAGACCGCCGGGGATAGCCATCCCGCTAGTTTCCCCGAGTGCTTGCAGCAGCTCAAATTCATCTTTCCCCTTTACATCTTCCTCACCCAGAATTGCCCTGGCTACACTTTCATTGAACTTGAACGGGCTGGCAGTTGAAGCTACGACTGTCCTGGCAACGTCGCCGGTGGCAGCTGCGTATTTCTGGTAGACTGACAGGCCTACCGCCGTGTGAGTGTCAACGAGATAACCGTAACGCTGGTAAACCGAGCGGATGGTTTCCAGAGTCTCCTGGTCGTTCGAGTAGGCGGACCAGAACATACGGTCGATCCCGACGCGGGTATCTTTGTCGATGTGGTAAACTCCCTTTTGGTTTAAGTCGGACATCCAGCCGCGGACCCTGGCCGGGTCACGGTTGCAAAGATGATAGAGCAGGCGTTCCAGGTTGCTGGAAATCAGTATGTCCATCGAGGGCGAAAGGGTCTTTTTGAAGTCTCTGTCCCGGTTGTAAATGCCGGTGTGAATGAAGTCGGTGAGGACATTGTTGGCATTGGAGGCGCAGACCAGTCTATTGACCGGCAAACCCATTTGACTTGCGTAATAGGCTGCCAGAATGTTGCCGAAGTTGCCGGTCGGCACCACAAAATTTATTTTCTCATCCTGTTTAATGCAGCCCCTGGCCAACAGATCCAGGTAGGCAGAAAAATAATAGACGATTTGGGGGACCAGCCGGCCCCAGTTGATGGAATTAGCCGAGGAGAGCGAGTAGTTTTGCCGGCTCAGTTCCAGGTTGAACTGTTTGTCCCCGAAGATGCTTTTAACTCCGGTCTGGGCGTCGTCGAAATTTCCCTGTACGGCGACCACGGCCACATTGGAGCCTTCCTGTGTCACCATCTGGAGTTTTTGCATCCGGCTGACGCCCTCTTGCGGGTAGAACACAATGATTTTTGTGCCCGGCACGTCCCTGAAACCTTCCAGGGCGGCCTTCCCGGTATCGCCGGAAGTGGCGACCAGGATGACGATGGTTGACTTCTCCCCGGTTTTGGCTGCAGCCCTGGTCATCAAGTGGGGCAGGATCTGCAGGGCCATGTCTTTAAATGCGCTGGTTGGTCCGTGCCACAGTTCCAGGACATGAAGAGAACTGTCAAGTTGGCGCAGCGGGGCAATTTCCGGTACGTCGAACCTGGCATGCCCATAGCCTTTAGAAACGCACTCTCTGATCTCTTCCTCCGTGAAATCGCTCAAGTAATCTGTTAATATAATGGCAGCTTTATCTTGATAGGTTAAGCCGGTCATTTCAGCCAGCTTACTAGCGGAAATTTTTTTGATTTCACTGGGGACGAATAAGCCCCCGTCCGGAGCTATGCCGAGCTTAATCGCTTCCGCGGACGAAACCTTTCTGAACTCCCCCCTGGTACTTTCGTACAACATGGTAGTCCTCCTGTGCAAATGAAATAATACTAATATTAAACAACATAAAATCCCGTACGTAAAGTAAAACAAAAGATACATGCCTAATTAAAGGGCGGCATGAAATATTTTCCTTTATTATGGGCAAAATCAATAGTAGACAGGAGGTTTTGCATATGAATTTCAAGGTCCGTGAGTTAATCAAACTGCGTGGCGCCAAATTGTTCCTTGGGCTCAGAAAAAGGCGTGAAGGCTTGCATAAAAGCAATCCGGCAAAGTTTTACCTGAAACCAAAGGAAGATACCAGGAGCGCTTTAGGCAGAAGGTTGGATATGCTTGTGGGGTTGCTGGTCAGCGGGCTGGTCGCTTTCTTCCTGCTGATCAACATTACCGGGCAGCCTGCCAATGCTGCCGCCCTTTCCCTGCTGCTGCTGGTTTTAGAAGCTTTGCTGCTGAAAAAGGCGCTGCATTTAAAGGAACGCAGGCGCCGGCTCCAGAAGCAGCTCTACCTGGCAGGTGAAAAATTTTCTGAAGACATTGTTAATATGGAATCGAAAAGTCAGTTTCCTTTATACGTATGTGATATCCTGACCAGACTGCCTGGATTTCAGTTAAGGGCCAAAGCGAAAAAAGAGGATCCTGCTGGGGATAACCAGGGTTTTGACCTGGAAGGAACTTATAAAGGGGTCCCGTTGGGGGTTTGGTGCCTGCACCAGGTGGGAGGAGAAGTTACCCCGGCTGATGTAAGGGCGTTTGCCGGGGCGCTGCATCTGGCCGGTTACAACAATGGTCTCCTGGTGACAACCGGTGATTTTGCCCCAGGTGTCAGGCGTGTCGTAGGTGAAGCAGCCCGCAAGGGGATTAAGATCAAAGCAGTAACAAGGTACGGTTTGGCCGAATTGGCCCGGCAAGCCGGGTGCAGCGTCTTTCAAAGTACGGAAGCTGGGCCGGAGGTTGTCCCACGCACTGTCCCAAAGAAGCCGTCAATGGTGCTGGCTGCCCTCCAGGATTCAGTCTTCAGTTCCAGGAAAAAGGCTAAGGGTTATTTCATATATGGTTTACTCCTTCTAGCCGGCTATTTCCTTTTAAAAGGTACGAGCGCTCTCAGCCTGGTCTACCTCTTTTTTGCCGTACTCAACCTCCTTCTGGGAGCAGGAAGTCTCTACTATGGCAGAAGCGTGGAGGAACTGGACCCTTTGGAAGGTTTTAACCCGGAGAAATAGTCCGGCATACCCTTCTCAGCTACTCTAACCCGCCATGTAAGGCTATGGGCGGGTTATTTGTTTTGCTTCTCAGCGGGTGTAGTTTATTGATATATCATTAAATGGAAGGCTTGCAGGTGGAAAAACAAGTACTTTAATTGCTTTTTTCTGCATAAGATAATGGGCGGGAGG
This sequence comes from Pelotomaculum sp. FP, assembly GCF_004369245.1. Taxonomy (NCBI): domain Bacteria; kingdom Bacillati; phylum Bacillota; class Clostridia; order Eubacteriales; family Desulfotomaculaceae; genus Pelotomaculum; species Pelotomaculum sp. FP. The sequence continues at coordinate 17,019 of NZ_QFGB01000065.1, forward strand.
GCTTGAAATGCCGCTGCATAACAAAATCAGGTACTGGAGGCTGCAAACAGGCATCTGGGACCTGAAAGAATTTGCCGAGATCATTGGTTTTTCTGCCTGGTTGGTGGAAAGGTGGGAAGAGCAGAAGATCCAGCCTACTCTGGAGGCCCTCTGCCGGGTCAGGGAGAGGCTGCTCACCTACCAACCTGGCATTACTCTTGACGACCTGATTGATTATATGGAGCCCCCTGAAAATTAATTTCCTTCATATTCCCGGTGTTTTGCCGGGAATTTTTTTATGCCGGAAGGTGTTCATGATATTACTTCGATAAAGAATTTAAAATAGTTTTGTGCAGGTAAACATTTTGAATAATCTGCTAGTTATCAGAATAAACTCCGGGCTTTAAGCCTGAAAAAATGTAAATATTGCTTACCGTCCTTTGATAAAGTAAAAAGCAAGAACTATTCTTGTTTTATAGGGTAATTAAAGTTTTGATGATAAATTTAGACTCAAGTTGAGGATATTAATTAGTACAACTTATTAATATAATCGTAAACATATATTTCACTTTATTTACTTGTGAATGGTAAGATAAAATTAAAATAATGGTCTGGATTTTTAATGCATACTATAATTTGACGAAATGGTGTTTGAAATGGCGCAAATATTATCAAATTTAGAAGTGATACTGCTCTACATAGTAAATGAAAAACCTTCCTATGCCTATGAAATTAATAAGGCAATCGACTCCCGGAATATAAGGATGTGGGTTAGGGTCGGATTAGCCTCTATCTACCAAGTATTAAGGAGGTTAGAGAAAAAAAAGCTGGTCTATTCGCAAGAAGAAAAAGAAGGTAAAATGCCGGACAGAATAAGATACTATATTACAGAATCCGGTAAGTCGGCGCTAAAAGAGGCTTCAAAAGAGCTTCTTTCCAATATAGAATGGTATTACCTGGACTTAAACGTTGGTTTGGAAGCGTCTGCTATCCTAACTTCCAGGGAATTAGCCAAATCTTTGATGAATAGGCTTAACAAAGTTAAATCGAACATAAAAAGAATGAAAGAAATCGTTGCATATGACAGCGACGTGCGATTTAAGAAAAAAGCCCTTATCAAAAATTTAATTTACATGCGTGAATCAGAGGAGGCTTACTTGCAAGAAGTCTTAAGAGATATGTCAATAGATATATATAAATAGTTAGAGATTCCAACAAAATTAGAGAGGCTTTTACCTCTGATAAGCAGGTAGTGCTATTAATTGACGAAATAGACAAGGCTGACCTGCTTAAAAATGAAGGAATCCCGGTCTCTTTGAATGATTTGAACTTACCCCAAAAGGACTGGAGCAGGCGATAAAAAAAAATAACAAGATAAATATATCTGCATTAAAAACAACAGCAGTAAAATAAAACCAGAATCAGCCGCAATGGTCTGCCTGGTTTCATAAATACTGCCGATATATTACCGTTGTTGTTTTGAAATAGCTATTCATTAATCCATTTGGAAGTAAATTCCATGAACACTTTTAATGATGGAGGGACATCGTCATTATTTTTCACAGCCAGAAAAATTTTTTCATTTATCGTAGGCGTCAGCAATAAAGTTTTGATGCCAAGGCCCCAATCCGCTGAGGCAACATTAGCCGGAAGCACGGCAATGCCGAGTTCCTCACGGACCAAACCCAGGATTGTCTTAACCGAAGAGCAAGTCAGCAGTATATTGGGTTCAAAGCCGGCAGCCAGGCAGGCATTATAGAAATCTACATGATGGCCGGAAGTGGGAGGGGGGACAATGAAATTTTCACACTGTAATTCTAACAGGTCTACAGATTTTCTAGCAGCAAAAGGATGACGCTCACTGGTTACAACAACCATCTGGTCAGTGGCTACGGGAATGAAGTGAAAGGGGGGCTCTACACTGTCTTGCTGAACAAAAGCCACATCAATTTTTGATTCACGCAACAAATCCAGGAGTTCATTACACTGTTTTTCCCGCAAGCTCATTGTTACTCTGGGATAATTATTTTTAAAAGATGACAGCAGGTTTGGGATGCGGTAATGCCCAATTATAGGTATCACTCCCACTGATATATGCCCTTTTTCAAAGGATACATATTCATGGATGCACCGCCGGGCTTCAATTACTTCTGACATGATTCGCTTGGCATGTGTGAGAAACTCTTTTCCTGCCGGGGTAAGCTGTACAGACCGGGTTGTTCTCGCGAATAAACTGATACCTAATTCATTTTCCAGCTTACTGATTTGCTGGGAGAGCGAGGACTGAGATGTCTTAATCTCTTCTGCGGCACGGGTAAAACCATTGTATTTTGCCACAGCCAGTACATATTCCAACTGATGCATTTCCATAATAACCCCCCCTAAATCCTTGATTGATTATGAGAAAAAATCAAGAAATTTGGCAGAATTTTGCACAATAGAATTACTGGGTATAATCCCGAGGTGTTCTCTTTGAGCTACGGTGTGCATATATGGATTTTATTATCTAAAAGTATGGTCAGAATGTAAAAAAGGGGCTCTAAAAAAAAACAATGTACCAGTTATTTCTATAAATGTAATATTTTATTATATAACTTGACTTAATGCTACTTCATATAATAGCAATATATTTGATAGTATCCCACCCCCTGTGCAAATATTTTTGCAAGCAATTAGAAAGTCCAAATAATGATAGAATGAATGACACCGCCACTCTAAGTTTTAATAACGATAGCACTTCGTATAATAGTAGTATATTAGATAATACTATTTACTGCTAACTTGTCCATTTACCTTTGGAAACACTATGAAATATGTTGTGTCATGGCATTATCTTATCATCCATAGATTAATAAGTGAAATATATGTTTAAGATTTCACTAATAATTGAAACTTATTAATGAACATGGATAATTATATGCTGTAGTTATCCCAGCAAATCTAATAACCTGCTTTAATTGGCTCGGGCAATAAAACAACTTGAAGTATTTAAAAGCTAGTGTTGATAAAAATCAGATATTGTTATTAATTAGGAAGAACTGAAGGCGGTTTAAGGTAAATGATGCCAAATACCAGATTATGATATGTAATTTGTCGAAATTATACAGCAAAACCATAAAAACAGATACAATCCATATATTTACATATATTATTAATTAAATTCTAAAAAATAGAGGGTCACTTTTTAAGCGACCCTCTATTTTTTAGAGGCCGATCCTCCTGCCGGCTGTTATATTCCCATTCGCGCGCCCTAAAGTAACGCTGTACTACTTTATATATAACGTCACGTTGCAATGGGAATTTGATTCCTGTTTGAACAGGCAGCGCTTCCTCGTAAAAACGGTCCGGGAAAGCATAATCGCCAATTTTTTCACCCTCGCGCAGATTGAATTGATGTTGCAGCTCCCAGATATTTGAAGCGGCCTTCATAACCTCCATTTCAGTATAGGGGTGACCTGTTACAGCGGTAAGCGCCCTTGCATAAAATTCGGGGCCAACGCCCTGTGGACGGGTGGTCTGATGCAAAGGCCTGTAGCATTAATGATTGTAATCAGGTCCTCGGAGTATTTGGCCATCTTTGGAATATCAACTGTTAAAGGAGGCTCACCAAATATTTCTTTCTTTAAAAATTTCGGCATATCCAGATTGTTAATAGCATCTTCTGAAACAGCAATCTCTTCCTCAAAACAGTTACGTACCTCACCATATAAATTATCAACCGGTGACCTGGTGCGTAGGCTATCCCCTCCTCTTGTATTGGTAAGATAGCCAAGCGTCCATACGTCCCATTTCCCCCTGGGATCTCGAACAGGAATTTCCACTCCCTTAATATGCATGGCATACTGGTCACTGCCGGGAATTTCTAAAGATGCTATTTTGAGCCCTTCAGCAAGCAAGTTTCCAATATCCTTTCTTAACCCAATATTCTCTAAGAGTTTAATAATACCTGGAAAATCGCCCCATATTTCGGGTGCTTCCATGCCTGATTTGTCGAGCAAGCCATGCTGGTTTGCTTCGATAGCAAAGGCGATTACACCCGAGGCGGAAACTACGTCCATACCATATAAGTTGCACACTTCCACGCATTGCAAAATCTCGGCAATTTCTTTAATCCCCAGTTTGGCGCCAAACTCTAAAACAAAGCTTACCTCCAAACCTTTATTTTCATAACCTCTGTATATCCCGCTTTTTACCTTTGTCCAGTGGGTACAAGCAACCGGGCAAGAAAAGCAAGCCAGATCCTTTTCTTTATATTTTCTCTCAAAAACGCCCCGGCCCCTGGTGTCCACCCAGTCATTGAAATAACCGTTAGTAAAATTGTTTCCGGGAAGGGCGCCAATTTTATTGTATGGGTCAGCAACCACCATGCTGCCGTAGCGATGGGTGTAGCCAAAGGACTCGTGGTTAATGACTTTTTTAAAAGCTTCAGTCATAATTCTGGCAAAGGAGCGTCTGTCCGCTACCTTGACTTCGCCAGTTCCACGAACTGCAACGGCCTTTAAATTTTTACTGCCCATTACCGCGCCCATGCCGGTCCTGCCCCATGCGCCATGGTAATTATTTTGTACTGAGGCAAAACGGACAAGCTTTTCTCCGGCCGGGCCAATGCTGGCGACTTGATAGTCCTTTCCTTTTTCCCGCTTGATCCAGTCTACAGTAGCACAGGTGTTTAAACCCCATAAATGAGTTGCATCTTCAATTTTTATTTGGTCGTTATCTATAGTTATATAAACTGGCGTGGGACTCTTTCCTGTCAACACAATATGGCTGAAACCTGCAAATTTTAAGGCTGCTCCCCAAAGCCCGCCGCTATTGCTGGTGCCAAACCGGTTGCTAAGAGGAGATTTTGAAGTAAGTTCAGTGCGTGCTGCAGTAGGCAACAGAGTTCCTACAAAAGTACCCGCCCCGAAAATCAAGTTGTTGGCCGGTCCTAATGGGTCTACATTTGGCGGCGTAAGGTCAACCAGCAGTTTAGTGTTTACCCCCAGCCCTCCTAAGTAATCCCGCTGTAGGTGAGTCGCGTCTTCAATGCATACTTTTTTGTCAGTTAAATCTATTTTAATTAACTTAGTCATCGGAGCTACCTCTTCTCCTTTACCAAAGCATTGCTGGTGCAGTAGTTTGCGCATAAGCCGCAGTTAGTACAACTATCTTCAATCTTAATTCTAAAATGGGCGCTACTTTCATCGTTATCTACTTTAATTAGAGAATGGGATGGATGAAAAGCTCCTTCGTTGGTCCAGGAACATATCATCTGACAGATCATGCACCCTGTGCAGTTTTTTTTGTAAATATTTATCTTCCACTTCATGCAAACACCTTCTTCCATTGATATTTACTTTGATCTCGTCAAATAAAGAATAATATTAAGCGTTGGTGCTGTCAATGGGCTTTTTGGACCTGTATTAATTAATATTTTAGCTTATTAGTTTAACTTATTTGTTATCAGACTATAATTATGAATATTATATTGGAATTGCAGATCATATCAAGGCATATTAATTAGCAGAACTTATTAATGCAATTATAAACATATATTTCACTTTATTCATTTACGGATAGTAAGATAAAACCAGAATAATGATTCGAAAATAACCTTTACAAGAGCTTGTTACAGAAATAATTATCCTCATGGGTGTCGGAGTGTAACTAGCGAAGGGCGAGGCGATTCAAAAAGAGGTGTCCGGTGCAGACGCCAATGACCTTACTGGATTTCTATTGGTATGTTCCGTTAAGTAAGCAGATTAAGTTTCATTATAAAACAAAATCATTGCCGTGAAGAAGTGACTGTGGATGTTTCGGATATTTTCGGTGAAGAGACGCATAAATCTGACTCTTCCAGTGAGATAAAACTATAGCAGTAGATCGACCGTGTTCTTCATAAATATAGAAGCATCCGGCAAACTTCCAAAGCGTGGATGCCATGCAACTATTATGAACAAGATGAAGAAATATAGACTGGAGAAAAATATTATATAAAAGTTTTACTGGTTACTATTATTAACATTATGCACATGAATATGTGGATAATGTGTAAAAAATAATGATGAGGGGGGCAATTAAATATAAAAGTCATAGGCAAGAATACTTGCTATGGCAATAAGGGATGCCATTAGGAAAGATTAAGGGCCATAGGAAGATCCAAGTCTATCAGGTAAAGTGGTACAAAGGGCTTATTTCAGAGCGGCAATATGTGTTGCCAATAATTTCAGTCAAAGTATTTTCTGATATCGTTGAGCCTAGTATTTATCTGGTTTGTGGCTTTTTGCACTAACGGCATCTTTTTTGCACAATCAGTTAACAAACGAGATAGGGGGGAGGCCATCTACAAAACAGTAAACTAACAAATAAATATATAAGGAAAAGTTTACAAAAGGAGTGATAGCAATGGAAGGGAACAGCCTTCGGGGATTTTTAGAGCAGTTGGAGAAAGCGGGACAGTTGGTTCATTATACCGATGAAGTTATGCCGGAGCCGGATGTACGGCGTATTG
>NZ_QFGB01000066.1:0-22939 GCF_004369245.1 Pelotomaculum sp. FP
CATTATAACACATTACGCAAAATTACTCACTAAGAATTGGAGAGAATTTGACATTTTTTTAATAAAAAAAGCCCTGTTTTCAAGGCTTGTAGAGATTTCTATATTAGCGCAAGTGTCAAAGACCCGGGGTAGCAAGTGAAGATTTGCTGTAAATTGTTGAAAAAAGTTGAAATGTTTTTGTAGACAAGTCGTCAATGTTGATATATAATAAATGTAATCAGAATATAAGATTCAAAGATGCTTATAGTTGTATTATTGGTGTACTATGAGGTATTTATCGTTACTATGTCGAGATGTGTGATATAATTTTAAAAGTTTGCAGGAAGGAGGAAAAACAGATGCGTTGGGTATACAGCCTGGTAGTGGTTCTCTCCCTGGTCATCGCCTCCGGCGCCGGCCACAGGTGGTAGGAGCTTAAAGCAGTCACAAACCAAAATGGTGAAGATAATCTTTTAAAACCTAAAGGAGGAAAAACAGATGCGTTGGATATACAGCCTGGTAGTGGTTCTTTCTCTGGTCATCGCCTCCGGCGCCGGCCACAGGTGGTAGGAGCTTAAAGCAGTCACAAACCAAAATGGTGAAGATAATCTTTTAAAATCTGGAAGGAGGAAAAACAGATGCGTTGGATATACAGCCTGGTAGTGGTTCTTTCTCTGGTCATCGCCTCCGGCGCCGGCCACAGGTGGTAGGAGCTTAAAGCAGTCATAAACCAAAATGGTGAAGATAATCTTTTAAAATCTGGAAGGAGGAAAAACAGATGCGTTGGATATACAGCCTGGTAGTGGTTCTCTCCCTGGTCATCGCCTCCGGCGCCGGCCACAGGTGGTAGAAATTTTACATACAAAGCTGAAATACGCAAAAAGCGTCGCCATTGTCGTAGAGGGGGACGCTTTTTTCATGCAATCAAATATTAATTATCTTTGTTCCAGCAGCCGGTACAGGGATTTCTTAAAGTGATCGTCGTCCGCGGCTGTTCTTTTTCTGGGTCCTCTGGTTCTACCCCCGCTTCTTCTGAATTTCGCCTTTAGCTCCCGCTCCTCCAATAGGAAGTCAATTGTCTCCTTCCGGAAAATCCGGCCGGCCGGAGACAGAGCGGCGGCCCCCTTGCCGAGGACGATAGCGGCCAGGCCCCAGTCCTGGGTGACCACAATGTCTCCTTTACCGGTCAGGTTGACCACTTGCAGGTCGGCTTCCTGGGGCGCGTTTCCCACAGTGATGTGGTGGTCGGATTCAATCCGGTGATTGAAGCTTGCCACTGTCACCAGGTTTACTGCAAATTCTGCGGCAGCCGCCCTGCAGGTTTCCAGCGCCTTCTTCGGCGTGGCGTCCGCGTCAACAATAATTTTCATGAAACCATCCCTTGCCGCCAAATTTAACATTTATTATTGAGATGTTCTCTCAAAACTGTACAGCGTAGGAGTTACAATGTTTTAGACGTTTGGTCCGCAATACGCTAGATGTAACAAGCCGGAATTTACATCCCACTTTTTACGCCCTACGCCTTACGACCTACGACTTGCTTTTTCAGGTCAAGCCCTCGACATTATTATAACCTTCTTTACCGGTATACCGGCCGGTTCTTTTTTGAGATTTCTTTTAGCTGTCGTTTGTGTTAGTTTTATAGTATAAGAAAAAAAACATTAGGGGGTGCAATTTTTTGCCTGCCAATCTTACACCCCAGTATTATGACGCGGAAGAGTCCTACAAGAAAGCGGTAACTGTTGAGGAAAAAATCGCCGCCTTAGAAGAGATGCTCGCGGTTATTCCCAAGCACAAGGGTACCGAAAAGATGCAGGCCGATTTAAAAAAGCGTCTTTCCAAACTTCGGGAGGAAGGTCAAAAGAAAAGCAAAACCGCCCGGATCGACCCTTTTTTTATTGAGAAGCAGGGGGCCGGGCAGGTGGCTCTGGTTGGATTTCCGAATACCGGCAAGTCGGCCCTCCTGGGCGCTGTAACCAGGGCCAGGCCGAAGATTGCCGGATATCCTTTTTCCACTACCGTGCCTCTGGCCGGTATGATGCCTTACGAGGATATTTACATCCAGCTGGTTGATACTCCACCCATTACGCAAGAGATTGTACCACCCGGGTTGGCCGGCGCCCTGGGCAACGCCGACGCGTTGCTGGTCCTGGTCGATGCGGGCTCAGACGAATGCCTCGAGCAGTTGGAGTTTTGTTTGAAGTATTTAAATGATAAAAAGATCGTCCGGGACGATGCGGCTCTCAACACGCGCGGGATACCACCCGGCCGGCGCCTGGTGCTGGCCACCCGCGCGGATATGCCGAACAGCAGTGACAATATTGAGATCATGCGGGAACTGTGCCCCGCCGGTCTGGAGATTTACCCTGTTTCAGCTGTCACCGGTGCAGGTCTGGAAGCGCTGAAGGAAAAGATTTTCACGATACTGGGGATCATTCGCGTCTATACCAAGGTTCCCGGCAAAGAGCCTGATCTGAAAACTCCGTTTATATTGCAGCAGGGCAGCACAATTCAGGAATTGGCCGCGTCTATCCACCGGGATCTGCCGCGCCTGATGAAAAATGCCAGAATCTGGGGTTCCGCCCGTTTTGAGGGTCAATCAGTCATGCGTGACTACGTGCTGCAGGATCGCGATATCGTAGAAATAACTCAGTGATTGAATGAACCGGCCCGGAATGAATGAGCTTGCTCATGCTGGTATGAAAACGCCTGTCGTTGTGAACGATAGGTTTTTTTATAGCCGGTATGTGTTCACGGCCTTGCTTGTGAAAAAATGCCTGGCAATGCACTGACTGCGGAGGTGAATAGGGTAAATCTCAATATTTTAGTAATATTTTCTTGTGCTGGGTCATATTGTCTAGTAGTTCCGGTAAGCTTTGCAGCGCCACCGGCATATACATAATGACATTTAAATGAGAAGTGGAGCAGGGGGAGATGGGAGCATGATTTCCGGAATTTGTCAGCCCGCAGCTGTTGGGGCCGGACCCTGGATAAGAGTATAAAATCGCCAGATGCGGGTTAGTATAGGGACGCCCCCTTAATATTGTATCTTTTCAAAAGATATTTTCTTTTGGCCTTTCACTATAAAAAAAGAAGGACTTTTGCTTTCTTAGCAGAAAATTCTTCTGGTGTACTTTTTTATGAGACTTTAACGTTTGCAAAGGGGATAGCCATGGAGGTACTTTTTTACGGTGTCCAAATTTTCCTGACTGGCTTTACGTTTTATTACTTTGTGATTTCTCTGTTTGGGTTCTTCCGTAAGCCGGAAGACTATTCTTTGCCGCCCAGTTCCCGTTTTGCTATAGTGAGCGCTGCGCACAACGAAGAGAAGGTTATTGGGGAATTAATCCGGAACCTCCATGAACTAAACTACCCGAAAGAGCTTTATGACATCTATGTTATCGCTGACAATTGCACCGATCGTACCGCCGCTATCGCAAGAGAGCATGGCGCTCAGGTAATCGAGCGTTTTAACAAGAAAGAGATAGGCAAAGGCTATGCCCTTGAGTATGCCTTCAACCAAATTTTTGCGGGCAACGTTTCTTACGACGCGGTGGTTGTCTTTGATGCGGACAACCTGGTCGACAATGATTTTTTAAGGATCATGAACGCGCACCTGCTCAAGGGAGAAAGAATCGTCCAGGGCTATTTGGATACCAAGAACGCCAGCGATACCTGGATTACCAAGTCTATTTATATCGGCTACACACTAACCAATCGCCTTTGGCAGCTTTCTAAGTATAACCTGGGCCTTACCTGTGCTTTGGGCGGTACCGGTATGTGCATTTCAGTGGATCTGCTGAAAAAGTATGGGTGGGGTATGACTTCCCTCACCGAAGACCTGGAATTTCAGACCAAGGCTCTATTGAACAACGTCAAGGTTTGCTGGGCTCATGAAGCCAAGGTCTATGACGAGAAGCCCCTGACCCTGGGGCAGTCCTGGAACCAGCGCAGGCGCTGGATGCAGGGACACACCAATGTTGCCGGCCGCTATATGGGCAAGTTGTTGCGGGAGGGGATTCGCACCAGGAACTTTGCCATGATTGACGGCGCCCTGTATTTGATTCAGCCCTTTTTTCAGATGCTTATCGGTCTGAGCGTGATTGTAAATGTTTTATATCTTGGTCCGGAGCTGCTGCTGGAACATTCAGCTTGGGGCTATATCGGTTTCTTTGCCCAGTTTTTCTACTTCGGCCTGGGTCTATATCTGGAACGGGTCAGGTTTAAAGTATACTGGTGGCTGGTGTTTTACCCAATCTTTGCCCTGACCTGGATCCCCATCGCCTACATCGGTTTCGCCATGCGCAAGAACAAAGAGTGGTCCCATACCCTGCACATCCGCAACATCAAGCACGAAAACCTGCCCAACCTGTACCTGCCGGCCAAGGCCGAAAGCAGGAGAACGAGCTAACGATTTGCTTTGATGCGAACCCCCCAAGCGGGGTTTTGTTTTTTTGTGGGTTGTTGACAAGGGGACGCAGGTGGACAATTTTTTTAGTTGTGGTTAACCTGACAACTAAACAATGGTATACTTGCATTGGATACCATTATCTTAAAGGAGGGTTACGAATGTGAGTAAAGCCCAAATATACTTTATTGTGGCTCTTTTATTTGCTCTCAGCGTAGCAGTCTTTGCTATCCAAAACACGGAGAGCATCAGTATAAAATTTTTATTCTGGCAGTACCAGGGCATTTCCAAGGTCCTCGTAATCCTCGCCTCGGCGGCAGTTGGCGCAGTGATGGTTATGTTTTTAGGCTTTTGGTGGCAGATTAAAAAAGCTATGTATATACGCCAGTTGGAGGCGGAAATTAAAACTTTGAAAAACCAGCAGCCGGCAGCCGTGACAGTAGAGCCTAAAGTGCAAGAGGCGACTAAAAAAGAGTTGGATTCGTAAGCCGGCGCGTAATAAAAGAAGCGTCTGAAACCGTAAGATAGGGGTTTAAGGATGCTTTTTAATTTAAGGTTTTAATTGCCTGTGTTTTTTTATTGTAACCCCTGATAACAAAGTCCGGTCCATCTAGCAATAGAATCAAGTTTCATGGTAAAATAAGCTATTATATATCTACAAAATCCTATCATTTACGCTGTTTGTCCACAGTGGTATGTGCGGAAATGTTTTCGAGGGACTGTAAGTGAAGGAGATCCTTTTCCTAAAGGCAGTTGTTATTGGTTTTTTTCTGGCCGTACCGATTGGGCCGGTAAATTTACTGTGTATCCGCAGGACCCTGCTCGGAGGCAGGATTATTGGTTTTATATCCGGGCTTGGAGCAGCCGTGGCGGATACTTTTTTCGCCTTTGCCGCAGCCTTTGGATTAAGTTTCATTACTAATTTCTATGTCCAGGAGGAAAAATGGCTCCAATTTGGAGGCGGAATCTTTATATGCGTTTTGGGCGTGATGTCCATGCTCTCACACGAATTCGGGAAGCCCGAAAAGAAGAACGGAGGACGCGGCAGGGGAGGCTTCCAGGCCTTTATTTCGAGCTTTTTTCTCACTTTAACCAACCCCATTACCATCCTGGCTTTTGCCGCTGCTTTTGCCGGGTTCGGCTTAATCAACCCGGACGAGGGACACGCCTCCGCGTTCCTGGTAGTCACCGGTGTTTTTCTCGGATCTATTATCTGGTGGTTTACAATCAGTTCGATAGCGAGCTTTCTGCGCAAAAAATTGAACAGTCATGTCCTCCACAGGATTACCCAGATCTCCGGACTGGTTATTACCGTGTTCGGTGTTTTAATCCTGTTGGGAGTCATATAAAAAAGGACAGGCGTTGCGCCATTTTCTTCTTGACTTGTGAGAGGGGTTCCTCTATTATTAGCACTAAGGATATATCGCCAAAAGCGATGAAGGGGAAAAGTAGACGGGACACAGCTTTTCAGGGAGGAAGCGTCGCGACTGAAAGCGCTTCTACAGTATGAGCCGTTGAAGTTCTCCCCCGAGTTGACGGACTGAAACCATGCAGGAAAGTAGGCCCGTACGGAGACTTCTACCGTTAAAAGGAAGGGGGTATAAGGAATTTGTTCCCGTACCCTGCAAGGAGTGGGCTCTTTTTGTGAGCCAACTAGGGTGGTAACGCGAAATTCTTTTCGTCCCTATCGGGCGGAAAGTTTTTTTATTTTACATTAAGCCTGCAGGTAATGGGATAACCTGTACCTTTTGAAGTGGGTTCTATAACAACCAACCGGGGTGGTACCGCGGAAGTCCGCAGCTTTCGTCCCCGCGAAGGCTGCGGTTTTTTTGTGCATATTTTACGTAAAGGGGGTGAGCCGCTTTCTTTATACAGCCAAACCTTAAGGAAAATGAGATGAATATGATTAAGGGGGAAAAGGCGTTGCCGAAGGCAAGGTTGATCGTGGTTACAGCGCTGGCAGGCGTTTTGGCCGTTGTGTTATTGCTGCTTGGCGGGTGTTCCGGCAGCAGTTCTACCGGCAGCAATGCCGGCCCGGTAAAGGAACCATATAAAATTGGAGCGGTTGTAGACATTAGCGGCCCGTCCTCATCATTGGGGGTACCCGAGCGAAATACGCTCCAGATGCTGGCTGACAAGGTCAATGAAAGCGGTGGAATTAACGGCCATCCGTTAGAGTTAACCATCCTTGACAATAAGAGCGACGAAACTGAAGCCGTACTTGCAGTTAAAAAGCTAATCGACCAGCAAAAGGTGCTGGCGGTAATCGGGTGCAGCGCCAGCGGAACCTCCATGTCGATGATTGATACCGTGCAAAAAGAGCAGGCGCCCATGATCTCCATGGCCGCGGCCAGCGCCATTGTAGAACCGGTACAGGAAAGAAAGTGGGTCTTTAAAACTGCCCAGAGTGACCTGGTCGTGGTCAACAGGCTGATAGATTACCTGAAGGAAAACAACCTTACCAGGGTGGCTTTCCTCTACATGAACAACTCGTACGGCGACAACGGAAGGAACGCTTTTAAGGCGGCGGCCGGAGCAGGCGGCCTGGAAATAGTGGCGGAAGAAAAATTTGAAGCGACCGACAAGGATATGACCCCGCAGCTTACCAGAGTCAAAACCAGTGGGGCACAGGCAACGGTTGTATGGGCTATTCCGCCATCGGCCTCGATTATCACTAAAAATTACAGGGATCTGAGCCTGGAAATTCCGCTCCTGCACAGCCATGGTGTAGGGAACCAGAATTTTATTGAGCTGGCCCAGGGAGCGGCGGACGGAGTACTGCTGCCAATCGGCAAACTGACCGTGAGCGGGCAAATTCCTGACAGCGACCCGCAGAAGAAGGTTCTCGACGACTACATCGCCGACTACAGCAAGCGTTATAACTCTCCTCCCAACTCTTTCGGCGGGTATGCCTGGGACGCCTTTTACCTGCTGGTGAATGCCATTGAAACAGCAGGCCCGGACCGGGCGGGTATCCGCGACCAGTTGGAAAAAACCAGCAACTTCACCGGAGTCTCCGGGATCTTCAACCTGACGCCAACCGACCATAATGGCCTCGATGAAGACTCCATGGTCCTGGTACGGATCCAGAATGGTCAGTGGAAACTGATGGAGTGAATTATTTATTGATCGGGGGCTTTGGAATTGACTTTATCCAGTCAACTGCTCCAGCTGTTTATTTCAGGGCTTACCATGGGCAGCATCTATGCGCTGACTGCCCTGGCCCTGGTTTTAACCTTTAATATTACGGGAGTGCTCAATCTGGCTCTGGGTGAGTTTTTGGCCCTGGGCGCCCTGCTGGCCGCCAGTCTTTATGCGGCCGGACTCCCTCTTGCCGCGGTATTTTTGATTGCTGTAGCGGCAGTCGCGGTACTTGCCGGATTGCTGGAACGGGTGGCTGTTAAGCCGGCTATACAGTCTTCGGTGTTGACCCTGGTGGTGATCACCGTTGGCATTTCCATATCCCTGCGGGGTCTGGCCCTCCTGATCTGGGGAACTGATCCCGTCTCGCTCCCGGCTTTTTCTGAGGGAGGACCACTGGTTGCCGGGGGGGCCGCGATCAACCTGCAGAGCTTATGGATAGTAGGCCTGCTGGCGGCAGCCCTGGCCGGACTCTACGCTTTCTTTGAGCTGACCTATGCCGGCAAGGCTGTGCGGGCCTGTGTAATCAACCGGACCGCCGCCAGGCTGGTGGGTATTAACCCGTCCGCCATGTCGTTCGCCGCTTTCATCGCCAGCGGCGCCCTGGGAGCGGCAGCAGGTATTTTTATCACTCCGGTCACCCTGGCAACCTATGATATGGGATTTTTACTGGGTGTCAAGGGCTTTGTCGCGGCTGTTCTCGGCGGCATGCAGAATGTGGGGGGAGCGGTACTGGGCGGCCTCCTCCTCGGGCTCCTGGAAGTTTACGGGGCGGGCCTGGTATCCTCCGGGCTGAAAGATGCTCTGGCTCTTTTGGTCCTGCTGGCCGTGCTGCTGATGAGACCGGAAGGCCTGTTCAGCGCCGCCGTCCGAAAAGTATAGAAATATGAATGATGCGGAATGAAAGTAGTATGCATGATGTCGTAGGGCGTAGGGCGTAAGGCATATGAAGTAAGGAATTGTTTTTAAGGATATGCTGCTTAATTTTAAGGCCCGTGAGGAATGCAGTTAATATTACGCCTTACGCCATCATGCATACATCCCAAAATTTGCGCCCTATGCCGTCAATCATACTGCTTAGGATATACGCCCTACGCCATCGTTCATACTGCTTAAAAATTTACGCCCTACGCCATTTATCTTGGATTTGGGAGATTGAAGATGAATAGAAAAACGATTCTGATGTTCGCGGGGCTTGCGCTGCTTCTACTGCTGCCATTCTTGCTGAAAAGCAATTACATCCTGGGCATTCTAATCGTTACCGGACTGTACGCCATTGTCGTCACGGGGCTGGGTCTCCTGATGGGTTACGCCGGCCAGGTTTCGTTCGGCCATGCCGCGTTTTTTGGGATGGGTGGTTATACCGTGGCAGTGCTGACCACGGCTTGGCACTGGCCCACCCCGCTCGCCCTCCTGGTTGCGCTGGTACTGCCCGGGCTGGTTGCCGCCCTGATTGGCGCCCCCACCTTAAAACTGAAGGAACTGCACCTGGTCCTGGCCACCCTGGCTTTCGGTATTTTGGTACATATTCTATTTAACGAACTTAAGTCCTTGACCGGGGGGCCATCCGGCCTAACCGGAATTCCTTACTTTTCCCTGGGAGGTCTGGTTTTTGACCGGGATATCAAATTTTACTACCTGACGCTGGCCGTTCTAACGCTTGTTTCGCTCGGAGCCAGGAACCTGATTGGCTCAAGGGTGGGAAGGGCCATGCGGGCCATCCGGGAAAGTGAGCATGCCGCTGAAACCTCCGGTATCAATACAGCCGGCCTGAAACTTCAAGCTTTTATCTTCAGCGCTGTGCTGGCCGGCCTGGCGGGGGGACTGTACGCTTTTTACGTAACCTTTGTAAGCCCATCCCCTTTTGGTTTTCAAACCTCTGTACAATTTGTGCTTATGGCGGTGGTAGGTGGTTTGGGGACGATGTGGGGGCCGCTCCTGGGGGCGGGACTGGTGGTTGTCCTGGGGGAGGCGCTGCGCTGGGCGATCCCGTTGGCCATACCAGGGGCCGGCGGGGAGTATCAGATCATATTTTATGGAATCATCCTGGTATTGGTGATGATTTTCCGTTCCGGATTTAAACAAAGGGGGGTTAGTCAATGCTGATGGAAGCAGCCGGCCTTACAAAATATTTCGGTGGCGTCGCTGCCGTAAAAGATATAAACTTTATGGTATGCCAGGCGGAGATTTTTGCTCTGATCGGTCCTAACGGGGCGGGTAAGACTACCCTTTTCAACCTGATAACCGGCATGTTGGCGCCGGACGAGGGTAGGGTCATTTTTGACGGACGGCCTATATCCGGCCTGAAGCCCCACCGCATCGCCGCCGCCGGGATAGCCAGGACCTTTCAGAATCTCCAGCTCTTCGGCAGCATGTCGGCGCTGGAAAATGTAATGGCAGGCGCTCATTTGAAGGGACGTACCGGGTTTTTAAAGTGTCTGGCACGCTGGCCCGGTTCTGCCGCTGAAGAACAAAAGACCAGGCTTGACGCCATCACTCTTTTGGGCGAGGTGGGACTGTCAGAATATCAGGACACACCTGCCGCCGCCCTTCCTTTCGGCAAGCAGCGTCTCTTGGAAATTGCCAGGGCGCTTGCCTCCGGCCCCAAGCTGCTTTTACTGGATGAACCCGCGGCCGGCTTAAACAGCGCTGAGACCAGCGAGTTGGCTGCCTTTTTAAAAAGGCTGAGGGAAAAGGGTTATGCCATGGTGCTGGTTGAGCATGATATGGAAACGGTAATGGAAGTGGCCGATCGCATCATGGCGCTCAATTTCGGCAGTTCCATAGCCCAGGGAACACCATCCGAAATCCAGGCCGACCGTGACGTAATCAGTGCTTACCTGGGGGAGGATGAAGAGGTTGCTTGAGGTTAACGGACTTGAAGTTTATCACGGTTGGGTGCAGGCGTTGCACGGCGTTTCCCTTAAAGTGTCCAGGGGCGAGCTGGTCGCTGTTCTGGGACCCAACGGGGCCGGTAAAAGCACCCTGCTGGGGACGCTGGCGGGTCTTTACAAGCCTGCCGGAGGTGAAATAATCCTTAAGGGCCGGTCTGTTACCCGCAGACCGCCGGAGTATATGGTAAGGCAGGGGATCGCGCTGGTGCCCGAACGAAGGGAGATTTTTGCTTCCCTGACCGTTTACGACAACCTCATCCTGGGGGCCTATCACCGCTATCATTCCGGGAAGGCTGATATAAGGCGGGATGCCGGCATGATATTAGACCTCTTTCCCGCCCTGCGGGGAAGAGAGGACCAGCCTGCAGGCATGCTGAGCGGCGGCCTGCAGCAGATGCTGGCTATCGGGCGAGGGTTGATGTCCCGGCCCTCCTTCCTGCTCCTTGACGAGCCTTCGACCGGGTTGGCCCCGCTGGTGGTTAAGGAAATCATGGCGTCACTTGGGGCTTTGAAAAAGACCGGTGTCGCCGTGGTCCTGGTGGAACAGAATACGAAAGCCGCCTTAAAGGTGGCTGACCGGGCGCTGGTGGTGGAAAGGGGCCGGGTGGCTTTAACCGGAGGAGCAAGAGATATGATGGAAGATACCAGGGTGCAGGAAGCCTACCTTGGCCGTGCCAGGCCGGCAGTGTCTTGACAGCATTGAGCTGTTGACGTATAACGGGCGCAAAATATGTTGGCAAGCTGTTGTTTTCATAAAAATATCATGGAAAGTGGTGTATGTGATGATTTCTATTCTCAAGGAAAGCAAACAGAAGTATTGGGACCAGGAAATTGAAACCATGTCCAGGGATGGTATTGAAGCCCTGCAGCTTGAGCGGCTCAAGAAGACAGTAAAAAGGGTTTCCCGGGTGCCGTTTTACCAGAAGGCTTTTAAGGAAAAAGGCATTGAGCCGGGAGATATCAAGTTGCTGTCAGACCTGAAAAATCTGCCTTTTACGAATAAACAGGATCTCAGAGACAATTATCCTTTTGACCTTTTCGCTGCGCCGATGAGCGATATTGTACGCATTCACGCCTCTTCGGGTACAACCGGCAAACCGACGACGGTTGGCTATACCAGGAAGGACCTCGAAAACTGGGCGGACATGATATGTCGAGGTCTGACAGCGGCCGGGGGGACTAAAGACGACGTGGTGCATGTCGCTTACGGGTATGGACTTTTCACCGGGGGCCTGGGGCTGCACTTTGGGGCTGAACGGCTGGGCGCCTCTGTTGTACCCGCTTCGACCGGCAACACAACCCGGCAGCTGATGCTGTTGCAGGATTTTGGTGCGACTATCATTGCCGGCACCCCTTCCTACGCCCTGTACCTGGCTGAAGAAGGAATAGCGGCGGGCGTTGATTTCAAAAAGCTCAAACTTAAGGCCGGCTTTTTTGGGGCCGAGCCATGGACGGAAAACATGCGGACCCAGATTGAGGAGAAGCTCAGCCTTACAGCCCTGGATATTTACGGGCTGAGCGAGATCATGGGTCCGGGAGTTTCTGTAGAATGCCCGGTTCAAAACGGCAGCCATATCCATGAGGACCACTTTATAGCTGAAATTATCGACCCGGATACCGGTGAACCCCTGCCTTACGGGCAGCAGGGAGAACTGGTCCTGACCACAATTACCAAAGAAGGCATCCCCTTAATTCGCTACCGTACCCATGATGTTTCGGCGCTCTTACCTGAAAAATGCGCCTGCGGACGTACCCACGTACGCATGCAGCGGATTACCGGCCGCAACGATGATATGCTTATAATCAGGGGCGTCAACGTCTTCCCGTCCCAGGTCGAGAGCGTGCTTTTGGAATTTGGCGAGACCGAGCCGCATTATTTATTGGTGGTGGACCGCAAGGGTGAATTAGACAACCTGGAAGTATGGGTTGAGCTGTCCGAGAAGATGTTTTCGGATAAGATTAAACAGCTCGAGGGTCTGGAACAAAGAATTCGCGCTAAGATCTTAAGCGTCCTGAATATAAGCGTCAAGATCAAGTTCGTAGAACCCCGGACCATTCCCAGGAGCGAAGGCAAGGCCAAGCGGGTGATGGACCGGCGGGAACTTAAAAACTCTATTTTTTAATTTACGAAATCTGTGTAAAACGAATGACCGCTACAGGCTTATACTGCATTTCTTACCGGTCAGGCGTAGGGCGTAGGCTTATGCTGTATTTCTTACTGGTCAGTCGCAGGGCGCAGGTTTATTAAAAAAGCAGGGGGAAATCCCCTGCTGCTTTTTTTACGCCCTACGCCCTACGGCCTACGACTTTCTTAGGATGGTTCTGGTTATAAAACGTTCTCGAGGAGCCTCATGCGTAATGGACACGGGGTTATCCTCCGCTCTCTTTTCACCCGGCAAAGTGCTCTTTAACAAAAGCGGGCGCATCATCTTCAAAAAGGAGTCCCGCAAAGGTGGCGCCGTTTTTTAGCAGGAAAACCACGCTATACGCCGACTGTTCCATGTTTCCTCTATTATAATTGCCATAATTGCGCAAATTACTTAAACAAAGCTCCAGTTTTTCCGGATCAGTGATTTTTAGAATACCCGGCTTCTCTTCTAAATCCTGAAGATCCAGTTGGTTTGGCAGCTTGTACGTATCTTGCTTGTTCAGATCAGGACTTTTGTCAACGATTGCGTAGGCGATGTCATCCGGAAGCAATCGAGCCTGATTATAAGCGCCGAGCGCAATGAGCCACTTGCCGAAATGATCATATGATTTTTCCCAGCCCAGGTCGACACTGCGATGATCTTTTAAAGAGATATTGATATGCGCCCAGGGGGGCCGCATATCCGTCATTTCTTCATAGCTTCTTTCGTAAACATCACTCTGCAGGACGCCGACGGCTTGCGCAATCAGTCCCGGATCAATAATACGGACGTTTTTATTGATCCCGGCCGCGCTAACCTCGATCAGATTTATATCAGCAATATTGATGCGAAGAATTTCATTGTGCAGCTGCTTGTATTCCCGCGATTCGTAAATTGGTTTCAGATATGCCGCATAATCCTGCGCGGCAATCTCATACTGCCGGTAAATATGTCTGCCGTTTTCCAGCTCGTAGGCCAGACAAATTTGCTGGGAATCATTATTGGTACGTTTTGCTAAATAGGCTTCTTTTCCATCCAGTCGGTTGGCGACTATTTTCTGGTGCAGTGCATAAATATTGGCTATATTATCCTTTTCGGTAAATATGGCCGGAACAGGCGGCTGGTACTTATATTCAACGCCGTCCCGCACATTGACGGCAGTACGTATATTATTATCTTTTTCTTTTAAGGCGTAAAAAGAGTAATCCAGATAGATGCTTCTTACTTCGACCGGATCGGGCAGCCTTTTTTCATAACCGGCGCAATCAAAATGAAGCAGACCTAACAAGGCGATAATGACCAGGCAATAAATGCCGTAGCCTTTAAGGCGACGCAGCTGAAAAACCTGCAGGGATTTGTTGAGCAGTATTTCGGCCAGGAAATAGGCCAGTAATGAACCGAGAAAATAACCGAAATAGGTCCAGCCCATATTGCCCTGGTTACTGTAAAAATAACTGCCCACAAGCAGCATGAAGCAAAAAGTGACGCCGTATTTGAAAACCGGCCGCAGGATATCGAAGGTAATGGCGTCGCCGGCCGTTTCCAACCGGCGTTTCCGGTAAAGGCGCCTGCCTAAAAAATACAAGGCGATGCTGCTTGCCAAATAAACCACGATTTCAACGGCTGTAATAGAGCGGATAGAGTTTTCAGTCAGCCTGATCAGGGGAGAAAGGTGCGTTACGTTATCGTAATAGAAATCATGCGGCAATCCGTAAACATAGTTGCTCATATTATTCAGCAGCAATAGAGACAGCCCGCTGGGCAATAGGAGCAGGATGAAGCTTAACACGCCCTGCACAGTGGACATACCGGTAATCATGCCGACAGCCACGCTGCAGATGAAGAAAAGCAGGTTCATCAGCAGGCTGACAGCCAGCCAGCTCAGTATGTCCGTACCGTTCACATGTTCAATCCCCAACCCGGCGGCCAGCGCCCAGGTGACCAGCGCAGTAAGTATAAGCGGTACGAACAGGAATATAATGCCTGCCATAACATGAGTCTGGTAAAGGGTTTCCCGCTTGACGGGCAAAGTGTGCAGCATATCCGAGGCCTGACTGTCCTGCAAATATCTAAATAGCAAAAGGCCGGTCAAAACGGGAACAACGATCAACGACATGACCTGCAACAGGGCGGCATTGGTATCAAACTGCAATATGCGCAAATACGCAGACGCGTTATTGATGATCATGTCTTCGGATTTACTGTACAGCATGAATACTTTCAGCGGAACACTCAGAAGCAGTATCAGCAGATATCCGGCGCCTATCCAGGTGAATCTTTTTAAATCATTGAGCAGTATGCCGCGGTTAAGCAAGGATGTTTTTGATTTCATAACCATGATCCCCCATTTCATAGATGAATATTTCCTCCAAAGTGAGCGGCAGGACATCCAAAATGGCAGGGTGATATGATTGCATGCGCTTCATTATCTCTTCATATGCGCCGCGCATGATTAAGATCAGCACGCTGCCTCTTTTTTCCCGGTAGAGCGCCGGCATGTCCTGAAGCAGCGCCGGGGGGGTCTCTCCGCTAAAAGCAACCTGGATCTTATGTACGTCCGCTTTCAGATCGTCCAGGTCCTTCTGGATCAGCATTCTGCCCTGGTGTAAAATGCCGATATAGTCGCAGATATCTTCCAGATCACGTAAATTGTGTGAAGAGAGCATGACGGTCATTTCTCTTTCAGCCACGTCCTGAATAATGAGGTGCTTTACTTTTTGACGCATCACCGGATCCAGCCCGTCAAGAGGCTCGTCCAAGATCATCACATCAGGTGTCAGCGCCAAACTCAGCCAAAAGGAGACCTGGCGCTGCATCCCTTTGGAAAGTGTTTTCACGCGCCGTTTGGCCTCGATATTAAAAGCGCCCCCGAGTTTTTCAAAACGCGCCTGGTCCCAGCGGGGGTAAATATGCGCATAGAAATGAGCCATGTCTTGAATTGTAAAATTAGGGAAATAGTATAGCAGATCGGGAATAAAAACTGTACGCGATTTAATCCAGTCGTTTTCAAATACGGGTTGGTCGTCAATCGTGAGCTTGCCTGAATTTTGTTTATAAATGCCGGCTAAAAGTTTTAACAACGTTGTTTTTCCAGCTCCGTTGGAGCCGACCAGCCCGTAAATAGAGCCTTTGCGCACGGACAGGCTTACGTCCTTAAGCGCCTCTAAATCCTGGAAGCTCTTGCCGACACTTTCCAGCTCAATCATCCGTTTTTACCTCCTCCATTTTTGGCTAACTGCGTTTTAACCCGGGTAATGATTTCTTGGGGGGGAGCGCCAAGATAAAGCATCTCCGACACAATTCTCGAAAGCTCGTTTTCCAGTGTTTGCAAGCGGGCTGTGTTGTTCTCGGGAACAGCAGGCTTGACGAAGCTGCCTTTTCCCGGAATAGAATAAATATATTCCCGGTACTCCAGTTCCCGGTAGGCCTTCTGGATGGTATTGGGATTAATGGTTAATTCACTGGCCAGAACCCGTACGGCAGGTAATTGCTCGTCAGGTTTGAGGACGTTATTGATGATGAGCTCTTTGATTTTATCAACCAGTTGTTCATAAAGAGGCGCGCGGCTCCGCAGGTCCAATTCAAACATAGTGCCCCTCCTTTCTATAATATTGTATTAATACAAATAGTACAGTTGGTACGCTCCTAAATTATATACCCGTTACTTGGCCTTGTAAAGAGGCTTGAACCATACCTTGAAAATCAAGTACAATAACCGCCTGGGCCGGCCCCGGCAGCCTGCCGGCATTTAGTTTGCTGAAAGAGAACAGCCCCGGCGGGCGGAATCCGCAGGGGCTGTTTGCTCTGAGGAAAAGCGAGAAAGCACGCTCTAAGTTGTCAGACAGCCATATTGTACTGCGATCATGGTCAATAAACTTTAAACTTCAATCATACAAACAGTTCAAGGTGAATTTGTGGAGAATGTCGATAAACAACGAAAAGGATGCATATTTGTAGGATTATTTTCTAACAAAACCAGCAGGAATCCCTATTATGGTATAGAAAACGATAAAAAGGGAAATTTTGGGCTTTCGGAAGGGGACCTGCGGTGTGTTTTGTTTAAAAGCTAAGAATCTAATGGTTTTTTTGCTTGCATCTCTGCTGATCTTGTCACTGACCAATGCAAGCTGCACCAAATATTCAATTGCGGCGGAAAGTGATAACGGGGCAAGCGCAACGGCAAATGAGCAATTGGACACGATTGAAGTAGAAGAGATATACCAGGATGAGGGCGTCTTTATAAGGCACATAAAGCACGTGCCTAAATCCAAATCTCCGTTCCCCCCTTCTGAAAGCAATAACACAAGCTTTAATGAAAGTAAGGCAGCCCCAACCGTTGACAGCAGTAATGTAAAAGCAATTATACCGTCGGTCGCAGAAACAGTCTACGACAATACAGCTTATCTCCCTTTGACTCCAGAAGATAACAGCGTGATGGCGGATGTATATGGCCCAAATGATTTAATCCTTGAAAGTGATACCCAAAAAGACCGTTCAGTCAGCAGGGAAGTGTACGGCGAATTTTCTATTAAAAACAAGAAAGGCATGTATACTGCCGCTTTTACACCGAATTCCGGCAGTCAACTCCTCAGATTTTCCAATGGCGACGCAAGCCTCTTGATGAGCCCTTTAAACCCCCGTTCAGTCTCAAGCAGTGTCTATCAAAATACCATTACATATGAAAACATCTATCCTGACACAAATATCAGGTATACGTTGGAGAGCAACCGGCTCAAAGAGGATATAATTGTTCAAAGGTATACCGGCATGAGTGATTTTTATTTTCAATTGAGCGTTAGCAATGCCGTATACGATAACAATTCTGAGGGAGAGATTTGCTTTTTTGATGTTGTCACAGCGAAACCACTGTTTTACCTGGCCAAGCCATATGCGATGGATAAGAACGGCAACCGTTGCGATTTAGTGACCCTTGCGCTAACCAAAGAAGGCTTAAAACTTACAGTTGACCAGGATTGGCTTAAAAAAGCAGCATATCCTATAACTATTGATCCTACAATTTATTTGCTTGATGCTACCTTTACCCGTGCCTCATTTGCCTACAAGAAAGACGGCACACCAGTTTCAGCAAACCAGCCGCGTTATGAGGCAGGCAAGTTTGGGCAGGCGATAATGGTCGAGGAAGGGACTACGAACCTTTTTAATAATCCCTCTGTTGAATCTGATAACTCGGGTTGGTATATAGATGGGGCTGAAAGGTCAAGTTCAGCTAAATGGCACGGAGCGTATTCAGTACGTGTTTACGGTAATGGCTCTAGTGCTTATCGTCGCGTATGGACACCGGTGGCGCCAATTTCACAGTCAGGTACGCATGCGATTTCATTTTATTTAAAAGGGCAGTGGGCAAATGTTAGCATTCAGGCATATAACGCAAGTGGAACTGTTCCTTCAGGGTGCGTCGGAGGTCCTTCCAGCATAACATGGTTAACAACGAATCCAACGTCTGGCGGCAATGCAAGTAGTTGGACCCGGTATGTTGCTATTTGTTCAGGTTGGCCAACTAATACAGCTAACGTTCGAGTACGTGTTTCAGCTTGTGACGGAAGTGCCAATTCTAATGAGGTCTTTGTTGATGCGATTTCCTGTGAAGCAAAGCCTTATGTTACTTCTTTTACAACCCCTACCCGTTCTGCCGAGGCCATGACTATTCCCACAACAGGTATAATCAGTGCTGGCCAAGGAAGCATTGAGGTAAGCGCCTATATTGACCCATCGGGTGTTCATTCCGCTAACAATCCTAATTGGTCTATGGTATTTGCCATGGCCGACGTGCAGTCATCACCATACCTTGAAAAGAATCAGATTTCGATTAGGCGTAGGCCCAACTCGACGAACTGGTATATATATTTTTCCAATGCAAGTGGCCAGATTTCTTCAGTAAACCTGGGCAATATAACTGCCGCCGGATGGTATAGCTTTGGAGTTACCTGGCAGGCAGGTGTTGAAGGTCGTGGTTATTTAAATGGCGTGAATAAGGGTAACGTAGCAGCAAGTTACCTGCCGACTTCCATTACCGCTCCGGTATACTATATCGGGTCCTGGCGTGGAGATTCCAACTATTTTAACCAATTGATTGACGACCTGCGTATTTCCAACCGTGTTCGTACCATGACCGAGATCCTGGCTGCTTATAACAGCGCTCTGCCACTGTCTGTTGATGCAAGCACCACATGCAAGTTAACCTTTGATGATAATACGCAGGCTGGCGTTAGCGATACAGGAGGAACCGGAATAAAACCTTATTGGAATTATACCAGCGCAAGCCTGGGAGGCGGCTGGAGCTTTTCAGTAAACACCTATAATTTAAACATGATATTGAACAAAACCCTTTTCCAAGTGCCAGGCCGCGGTATTCCCATAGGAGAAAGCATAACCTATAACTCCCAGGATACCACAAGCGGTCCCCTGGGGCCCGGCTGGCATTTGGGCTCAGCTGTCAGTCTAGTTGAAAAAACGGATGAAAGCGTAATATATACCGGGGGCGACGGCTCTTCATATACCTTTACCCCCAACGGCAGCGGCGGCTACACTGCGCCCAAAGGCATTTATTTGACTTTGCAAAAAACCGGTATGGGGAACTTCACCATTACCGATAAAAATCAAAATGTTTACACCTTTCTAAACGGCAAACCGATCCGGAGCGTCGACTGGAACAATAATACAACCACTTACACCTACGACGGAAACTTCCGGCTTGCCCAATCAAGAGACCCTTCCGGCAGGATCATAACTTACAGTTACAATACTTCCGGGCGGTTAACCAGTGTTACCGACCCGGCCAATCGTACCTACCAGTTGACCTATCAAAACGGATATTTAACAGGTATTACCGACCCCGACAACCAGACAACTACTTTAAGTTATGACACCAGTGGTCACTTACTCTCATTTAGAGATCCTTTGAACCGGGTGACCTCGTTTATATTAGAATCGAACGGCCGGCTGCAGGCATTCAATGACGCCAGGTCCAATGGCCAGGATATTTACCGGACCTCTTTTTCTCAGAGTACGCAGAGCAACCGGGTGGTAACGACGGTTACAGATCCGAGAGGAAATGCTTCTAAATATTACCACGGTTCCTCCACGGGCAACCTGGTGCAATACTCCGATCCGTTGGGCAACAACTGGAACTACCAGTGGACCGACAACAATTTGATTACTATTACAGATATTAAGGGCTCTACCACCTATGAATACGACAGTAAAGGCAACGTTACTAAAACCACAGATACAGTCGACAGCAATCCCGCCAACAATATAGTGAAAACAATGACATATGACGAATACAACCAGCTTTTGGAGGTGGTTGACGGCAGCGGCAGGAAGACCTCATATAAATATGACAACAGGGGCAACCTCCTGGCAACTTCCAATCCCGACGTCAAAGAGTCAAACGGACGGAAGTACGACCAGTACGGCAATGTCATAGAATACAGCCCCAGGATGTCCTCCAGCCGGAACCTGCTTTTAAACGGAGGTTTTGAAATAGCCGGCACAGGAGGGGAGTTGTTATACAAATGGACCAGAGTACCGGGAGCCGCCACCGCAAGCCTGGAAGGGTGCCAGTTATACGGCAATTCCGCATTAAAATTAAGCAGCAGCACCAGTACCACGGATTTATTTTACCAGCGCGTTGAGGATCTGCATGCTTACGACAAGCTTACTTTAAGAGCAGATGTGAAACTTGAAAATGTAGTAGGTTCAAGAGGAGCCAGAATCAAGCTTGATTACCCGGGGGGGAATGAATACGACGAAACTTACGAATGCCGTGGCACCGGCACGGTCCCCCTGGTATTAACATCTAAAGTCCCTAGAAATGGATCTTATGATTATGTTGACGTTTATATCGGTTTATATGGCGCAAGCGGCACGGTCTGGTTTGACGGTGTGCAATTAGAAAACATATACTGTACAAGTGAAGATTATGATATGAATAATAATCATGGCTTTGAGCATTATGGCTATCCTCTCAGCGATTTTAATTTGGTCGAGAACAGTAGTTTTGAAGATACTGGTAATACAAGATGGCGGCCTAATCCTTACAATACACAGAAATATTTTGTGTACCAACCCTGGGAAGGCATTAAATCGCTTGGGATTGACTATGGAAGCATGTACCAGGACGTTCCTGTGTATGCCAATGAACCGTTGACTCTTTCAGGTATGGTTAAATCCTTTGATGTTGAAGGTAACGGTGCGGGCGCCTACTTAAAGATAGATTTTTATAATTCAGCCAACCAGATCATCACGGGTTCGAGCGCAGAGACGGGGCGTCTTACAGGTACGCAGGAATATACCAGACTTTCATGCCTGGCTAACGCTCCCGCGCAGGCCAAGTACGCCCGGGTGCAGCTGGTTGTTACGGACGGAGGCAGTGCATATTTTGATACGATCAGGCTGGTGCATCGCAAGACCGAGAAGTATACTTACAACGCCTCAGGAAATTACCCTGCCACTTCAGAAGACGCATCAGGAAAGCGAAGCAGCAGTACTTATAATGAAAATACGGGGACAAAAGCCAGCTTTACAGACGCGTTAAATCATACGACATCTTACGGGTACGACAATTTAAACCGGCTGATCCAGGTGACCGACCCGCTCTCCCGCCGCGCCTATATCCAATACGACCAGGTCGGCAACCTCACGGCCACCCGCGACCCGAGAAGCGCAAGCTCCACCGACAACACTTACCGGACGGCCTATAATCACAACAATATCAACCAATTAAACAGCTTGGTTGATCCGCTGAGTGCCAACACTGTAAATACCTACGATAGGGCGGGCAACCTGACAAGAGTGTTGTTGCCGAACGGACTGGAAGTGAATTATACTTACGATAGTGCCAACCGTCTTACCAGAGAGACCCTGAGCAATGGCAAATACTTTAATTACTCATACGACGGAGCCAATAACCTGATCAGAGTTGCAGACCAGGACAACAACAGTTATACATGGGAATACGATGGAGCAGGAAGGGTTATAAGCTCCACAGATAATTTTAATTATAAGCTGTATTACAGGTGGGATAAAAGCAATAACCTGATAGATAAGGATACGAAAATAAATACGTACGATCGTTACATTTATGATAGTAACAATAAGCTTGCATGCATTAGAGATAATTCATACTATAGCTATGATGAAAACGGACGGCTCTATCAGAAAAAATATAATTGCGGTGGTTATGATGAATTTTATAGAACAATCAATTACTATCCCAACGGATGGTGCAAAACGATACAGGACAGCGGTTTTCCTGATCGATATAGAATGAATTACAGTTACTATGATAATGGGAACATATCAACCATCTCTTCCTGGGCGGGGGAAGAAAGCTTTTCATACGACGGTAACGGCAGGCTTATTCAATGGACCTACACCCCGCGCAGCGGTAACCCGGTTCAGGAAAATTACCAGTATGATGCGGCCGGCAACCTGTTGACCAAAGGAAGCGCCACTTATACTTACAACAACGCCAACCAGATAACCAACGCCGGTTTCACCTATGATAACAACGGCAACATGACCAGCGACAGGACCTATAACTATACTTACAACGCAGAGAACCAGCTGATCCAGGTAAAAAGGAAATCAGACAACAGTCTGGTGGCGACCTACACCTATAATTTCAACGGGCTGCGCAAGAGCAAGACTGTTTACAGCGGCCAGACCGCAACGACAACTAATTTCCACTGGGACGCATTTGGCCGGTTGATCCGGGAAAGCAACTCGAGCGGAGAAGAAACTGCTACTTATTCTTATGATTTAAGCGGTAATCTACTTAAGGTAAATGGCATAAATGTTCAAAGCAACACACGCGGCGATGTTGTTTCGCTATGCAATTCTTTCACTTCTTTAAAGGCTAAATACCACTACGACCCTTGGGGTAAACAGATTTCTTACACTGGTACCCTTGACAAGCCGCAGCCTTTCAGGTACGCCGGGTATTACTTCGACGAAGAGACGGGGTTGTATTATCTCAAGAGCAGGTACTACAGCCCGACATTGGGGAGGTTTTTGACGAAGGATTCGATTGAGTATATAAAATACGGAAATCCTCAGACGCTTAATTTGTATACTTATGCGGAGAATAACCCGATAAGCAATATAGATCCCAATGGAGAAGGAATACTTAGTACAATTGTTTCAGCAATTGTAGAACATGCAATTAGTAAAGCAATAAGTTCTTTATCTCATTCTTCATCTAGCTCTTCTAAGAAAAAGAAGACCACTTTATTAGCATCCATAGGTGTTCGGTTAACCAGAATTAGGTAACTCATAGATAATAATAAAGAAGGGAAAACCCTCAAGTCGACAGAATCAGGGAATATTCAAGTATAAATAATTTCCAGGAGGTCGCCCTGATGACT